>CAIJLM010000176.1 GCA_903821495.1 uncultured Chthonomonas sp.
CAATTTGAGATTAGGAAGTTTGGCGCGTTCTTCTAGGATGGCTTGCATTGTGCATTGTTTTCGCGCCTTTTCGCGTTTTTCGCGGTAGAATCGCATTTCGCATCCCCATTCCGCGATTCATTCCCACAACCCTGAACTTTTACTTCACCACCTGACACTTTTATTTCCGCCTATCTTTGTCGGGGTATTAGTCCCATCAAAATCGCGAAAAGTCCTCGACTTTGGGAATATGACTTCTCAATTTGGGACTGAAACGCCATAACGTTTCTTGACAGTGTAGATTTGGGAGCCTAAAGCCGCACTGACTTTAGGGTGAACCCGCCTTAAGAGTGGTCAAATGTGCGCCGATATAAAAAGTGTCGGGTAGTGAAGATTTGCTATAGCAGTTGCTTGTGCAGAGGCGGCTACCAGTCAGCCATGATTCAAATGTCTGACTGGTCCTATCGGACGTACACCAGTTTACAGGAGCCAAGGATGCTAGATGAGGCATTGTTTTCTAGTTCAGATATTCGTCCGCATTTTATTAAGAGTACCTATCATAGGTTGGCGACTTCCATCTCCAACTTCACTACCCTATGGAAAATCTGTCAACGCAATTTCGTCTAATTACTTTTGGATGTAATGTGGATAATTCATCCTTGTGCGCTCTCAAGAGATTCCCTTCGGAGTAAGTGAGGGTTCTCTAAATGCTGACGAAGGCTCTGAAAACGTTAGTCCGCACAGAAATAATAGTAGACGAAAAAAAGTCACTAAATTTTCGGTAGGGTAGTGAAATGAGATTAGAGGATTTGTACGGCAGGCACGTTAGGTTTTCAGGGTATATGAAAGATTGAGTAGCTTCTTTCTCTGTAGTCTTGTTGATTGCAGAGGGACGCGATTCGCTTCTGAGTGTTACTGTCTCTATATAGGCTCCTCCCCCTTCTCTTTAGTATTTCTGAGGTGTATCTCAGCAGGAGGAAACTGCACCTCGCTTTGTAGAAGTCGGCGCGAGAATTCGGTCTCATTCCAGGGTTGTTCTACTCTCTTAGCGTTCCATACGAGATGCTAGGCACAATTGAGAGAAAAACTGTGTTAAGGCTTTTGGAGCCTGAAAGAGGACTAAAAATACGCTATTGCTTGTTTACCACGCACTTTTGTCCGGTTTTGAAGGCGATTAGCAGTTATTCGCCTCTCGAAAAGGGGAAGAACTTAGCCAAAAAGTGCGCTGTTTTGCCTTTCTACGCACTTTTAGAATCCGCTTGCACTGGGAACCAAAAAAGGTATAGTTGGGCGCCCCCATTCTGGTTCTCGCACTGAAATCGACTGGACCTCGGCTACGACCAGTGAATGTCGCTGTCACCGAGCAGAGTCTGAATGAAGTTTAGCTGCCCGCTATGATACCAGAGGTGCACGGTCATTGAGCGACAGTGATCCGCGCGGCTCGCCGCGCCAAGCACGCCAGGAACAACCTCCTCCATCTCCTCCAGAGACATCCGCTCAATCAGCTGGAGGACCTCCTCGCAAGAGGTCTGAAATGACCGAATTGTAGCTTCTTTGGTCCTTATATCTTCCGGGGCGATAACCCATGCGTTCGGCTGCTCTGCCGATGGCTGCCCTTGTAGATCTCTGCAAAGTCTCTCGTTGGTCAAACGAACTTCGCAGGCGATGTCGGCTACAGTGCGCGCTTTGCCGCCCAGCGACTTGTCGAAGACATCAGCGGGAAGGTTCTCCAAATCTTGCAGAAAAAAACGAAACACCCTTGTGACACTGTTTAGTGTCTTTTCTTTTGTATTCACCATTCCACTCCAATCTCTGGTAGTATCGGCGCGTGAGTTTTGCCCAACCCGCCGTGTTAAATACTACCAGAGATTGGCTTCGTCCGGAAAGTATAATTTATGTTTGGCGGCAAGAATTTGTTTTCCGACGCTTTGAGAAGGGGATAGAATCAAGCAATACCGCCCTTTTCTTCGTGAGGGATAGAAACTCTTACCATAAAAACAAGAGAGGTAACGTCACACTCCCTGAAAGCCCCTGACCCAAAGCGTTATAGTCACGGACTATTCCATAGGATTCGTACTACTTCCACCCCTCGCACCCTCGAAACGGAAAACACTCCCCCTCCACATATTTAGGATAGGGGACGTAGTTGTTTACGCCCTCCACCGCCTCGCCGCGCAGTAGAAACGCGCTGGGCCAGCGTCCTTCGGGAGTAAGAGGACCCTTTAGGTGGATTTTGGTGGTGGCGGGAATATAGCGTATCGTAAGCCCTGCACGTCGCATAGGGGAGAGGTTGGCTTCGGAGCCGTGAATGATATTCGGGTGGTGGATAGAGACTCCGCCTTTTTCCAAAACGCAGTCTACCGCTCTGTCCGCCTCCACAAATTCGGGCGGGGTCTCAGAGTTGAGGACGTTGGCGATGTCTTTGCGGTCTTGTAGCTCCTTCAAGTCGAGGGTCTGCGTGCCGGGAATGACTCGCATACAGCCGTTTTCAGGCGTGGACTTATCTACCGCAAGCCAGAGCGTAACCACCTCCATCGGTTCGAGGGGCCAGTAACTCCCGTCCTGATGCCATAGCACCGGCTGACCGTCGAAAGCGGGCTTGCTGATGTAGTGGGAGGCGAAGAGCGCGATATTTCGCCCAATAAAGACCTCCGCAAGGTCTAGCAAGCGCGGGTCGCTGATGAGACGAACCCAGAAGGGGTCATTCGTCATCAGGGTATGCCCCAATAGCTCCGGGCGTAACTCCGGGTTGTGTTTTTGGAGCCAATCGATGTGGTCGCTCGCCTCTTGAATCAGGTCGTCGTCCAACACTTTAGGGAATAGCAGGTAGCCTTCGCGCTGATACTGTTCGCGCAGAGCCTCTTTGTCTAATGCGAGCGCTGTCATGGTAAAAGCCTCTCTATGCGGTATGTCGTTTTAGGGATACAGCGTATCTTGGTAGTCAAACCACCATCGCTGTTGATTGGAGTTGCCCCAGAGCGCGAGATAAGCGTCCTGTACGCCGTTGTTGCGGTGCAGATTGTCGGTTAGGGCGAGCGACGTTTTTTGGGAGTTTGTGAAGCGCCATGCGCCTCCGCCTAGCGTTTGCAGATACCAGTTGCGCCAACTATCCGAACCGTCCTCCCACTGCATTAGGGGCGGGTTGGTCTTGTTATAGTCCGCTGCGAAGTAGAGTCCGTTCGCCCGGTTACAGAGTTTGTAGCGTCCGTCTCCGGTTCCTTCCACCCGAAACTGCTCGTTATATCCGGTAGTTGCGGCGTAGAGAATGTAGGGCGTTCCCCACACGGCGCTAAAAGCGGGGACGTTTATGGCTTGCTGACTAGCGACGTTCCGAATGCGATAGTAGCCGCCCAACTGCGTTCCAGTGTAGGTCGCGGCGATGCTGAAGGTGTTTACCGACTGCGGGGGCATGGTGAATTTGAGCAGGCTATTGGAGACCGTTGCGGTAGTGTACGCCCAGTTCCGCGTGTTTTGGTCGCTGGTGTAGCAGTAGGCGCTACTGCCTACCGTTGTCCAGTAAGAGAAGTTGTGAGTCACCGTTTGCGCCTGCTTGCTTGGGTTCAGAGTCACGATGATGAGGCGGTTCTGCGCGGGGTCGTAGGCGGAGACTGAGTTCGGGTCGTTGTTGGGGAGAAATATCGCGCCCGGACGAATAAAGCGCGTGAACTGCCCGAACATATAGTACTTGCGATTGACGACGGTGTTTGTTTTTCGGTTGTTGAGGTCTACATCCACGCATCCCCACCCATAGCCGCCATCCACCACCTGCCAGTAGCACCACGCGGTAGGCTTAGTCACCTTTAGGTCGGTGATGATACGTTGCGCCAGCGTCATGCCTGTCGCGTCGCCGTCGCCATATTCGGAGACCCAGAGGCGCTTGCGGTCTTGCGCGGCGCGACTATTGACCCAGTGTTCCGAGCCTCCGTTATAGACGTGAGTGTTTAGGCGCGTGGCGTAGGCTTTCGCGGTGGCGCGTAGGCTGTCCCAACCTCTGTAGGCTTGGTCGGTGTTCGTCTCGTCTGCGGCGCTTACCGTAGTGGTTAGCCCCGCTTTTTTGAGTTTCGCCCCTAGCAGTTCAATGAGGTCGCTCTGCTTTGTTCCCAGAAAGCCGCACCCCTCCTGTTTGAAGTTCGTGGTCGAGTTCCAGTAGCCGGAAGAGGGTTCGTTCATCGGCGCAACGGTGTCGAAGGTGATTCCCCATGCGGTTTTGAAGTGGGCGACTACATCGGTAAGGTACTGCGCGAAGGTGGCGTAGTAGGCGGTTTGCAGGTTGTTGCCGCCGTCACCCGCGCCGCGAACGGTTCCGCTGACGGTCATCCAGTAGGGCGGCGAGTTTGAGAACGCCTCGAACCTGTTCGCTCCATAGGTTATCGCCTGTTGAAGCGTGTAGCGTTGGTTTGCGTCCTGCGTCCAGTTGTAGGCGGCGTTCGCCCCTGCGAGATAGCCGGGTATTCGCGCTCTGTATTCGATATTGTTGACGTTTAGGTTGGGGTTTTCGCCGCCCCCGATGTTGTAGCGAGCGATGTTGAGGCGTAAGCCGGTGTCGCCAAACGCCCCCTGTATCAGGTTCTGGCGGGTAGTGCGATAGGTAACGTTGTCGCTGTACCCGCCAATAACGTTCGCCCACCATGCGAGGGAGGTTCCCCAGCCCTCCCATGTCTGTTCACGGATGCCGGGGTCGGTCTGCGCGGTGTACTGAGCGTGGCTAGGCGTTCCCAGCGCGAGGGCGGCTCCAATGCCGATAATAAGCGTAATTTGCTTCAAAAGTCTCATTGTGTTACTGTTTTCCTTGGAGGGAATCGGAGGGTTTCAAAAGTAGTTTTAGACTCTCCTGCGTCTCTTTTGACGCGAAAGCGGGGCGTAAAAGTTCGCTTGCGGGGATAGCGTAGGCGGGGCGCAAAAGCGTTTCGGAGGTGTCGAGCGCCGCGGCTATCGCTTCCAGCCGCAGGGCGCACTCCCTCGCCTCCCGCCGAACCTCTGCGCCCTTGCTCCTATTCGCTACGTAGCGCACAACGGGAAGTAGGGAGGTCTCTTCGAGTTGGTCTACTGCGTGGAGAGTGGCGCGTACAAGGTTGGGGTTCGAGCCGCTACTACAGGCGGCGCGTAGAATGGGCTTGAAGGCGCTTCTGTAGTTGGCGAAGCAGAGGGTTATCTGCTCTGCGCTCATTGAGTGAAGGAGTTTCGCGATGTTGTTTAGCGCTTCGGAAACCCCCGCGTCCGTGCGTCGCTGAAAATAGTGGAGCGTGTTTTCGATCAGGCAGGGGTGCGGCGAGGTTTTTAAGAGTTCGGCAAGGTGGCTACGTATGGCTTTGTGGCGGCGGAGCATCTGGAACGCAGCATACCCCATACCGCAAGAAAGGAGTATGATACCACTAAGCAGCACAGCGCCAAACAGGACTGAAACCTGTGTCAAACCCTCTGAAAACTCCAGCATTCCATGTCCTCTTCGCCATCGGTTCACGTCAATCCACGACATGAGAGAGGACTCGAATACGCTTATTAATCTCGCAATGCCAAAAATCCCGCTGAGGTGGAAGCAGAAGAACAGCAGGTAGAGGTTGCGAGCCATCCGGCTATATCTGTCCGCCTCTACCATAAGACGATGAAGTTCGCCGCGTTGTTCCGGTGTGGGTATCTGAAAGGAGAGGTTGACAAGGGGCGCGGGTTGCAGGTCTTGAGGAGCGGAGCCTGTCTCTGTGAACCAGAGCGTCTGACTACTGGAGTGTTCTCGCATATTATGGTAGAGCAAGCCGCCCGTCATAAACGCGGGTATCATGCAGAGAACACAGGAGACAAAGGCGCTAAAAGGGTAGTGTTCAAAAGTGAACCTATCTCTCTCTGATAACCCATTACCTGTGAGGACGCTATAGCCGTAGAGGAGGGCGAAGCAGACGCTTGCGACGAACGCGGCTGTTATCAGTCGCCTTCTTAAAAGGTCGTCGCTCTGAATTCTTTCGTGAAAGTTCATTGGTTCGCTCTCCTAAACCGCGCTTCGATACACTACTATTCTAACCTATCCTAGCCTTCGGCGCAAGAGGTAACAGAAAACAGGCGCTCCTAGTAGCGAAGTGATAACCCCGACCTCTAGTTGAGCGAGATAGACGCGGGAGAGCCAGTCCGCAGTAGTCAAGACAAGCCCTCCCAAGAGAAACGAGGCGGGTAGAAGGATGCGGTGGCTGGGACCCACAATACGCCGCGCTATATGAGGAACCACTAGCCCTACAAAGGCGATAATTCCCGCTACCGAGACCGCCGCCGCCGTCACCAAAGCCCCCGCGAGAATGATTCTACGCTTGAAGCCCTCGACATTCACTCCAAGATGCGCCGCGCTCTCCTCTCCCAACGCCATCATGTCCAGTTCGTAAGCCCCCGTCCAGAGCATGAGTCCCCCCATTGCGCCGAACACAGCGAGCAGAACGACATGGCTCCACTGGATGTCGTGCAGACTACCGAGTAGGCGAGAGAGGATAGCGCTCTGCCTGTCCATATTGCCAGAACGATTTCCAAGCGAAATAGCGAGGGGGACGAACGACCAGAAGAAGGTTCCTACCACAATACCCGCCAGCAGGAAGGTTTGAGAAGAGAGCCGCCCCTGCTTCTGCGCTAGAAAGTAGACGATAGCCGTCGCGAGAAGCCCCGTAGCGAAGGCGGCGAGAGGTTGCGCCCACCCGAAGAGTAGCCCCGTTCCCCCCATAAGAATAACCACCACCGAACCGAGCGCCGCGCCCGACGAAACGCCTACCATGTAGGGGTCTGCAAGGGGGTTCTGGAGGAAACTCTGGAAGGCGACTCCCGCTATCGCAAGCAGTGCGCCTACCAGTACGCCCGCAAGCACGCCGGGCGTTCTGGTATCCCAGACAATGGTATCCGCGTTGTGTTCTACCGCGTCTTCCGAAAGGGGGGGCGTGCGCGAAGCGATGAAGGGGAGGTGTAACCGGATAACCTGTAGCACCACGCCGGGCTGAACTCTCTCCGAAACCATAGAGTCGCCCGCCCCGATGTTCACCAGAGTCATTACGGTGAGCAGAAGCGCCAAAATAGCCATTACAACGAGATTGATGGCGCGGCGCGGACGCTTTTCGGGGGGCGCGGGGATAGGTTCTTCAAGTGACATAGGGTGTGTTCGTTTCGCCTCTTACGTTAGCCCGTTATACCCGAAAAGTAGGCGTTCAGGGTTATGAAAGTGAAAAAACCGCGCAACACGCGAAATACAGTCCCAAACTTGGAACTCTTCGCATAGGCTTCCCAATCTCAAACCACGAGAACTCCCCTCCCTATTTTGATAAGCCTGTCGCAGGAACCTGACCAACTTAGAGACAAGTCCTTCTCCCGAATCGGGAGAGGGATGCCCACAGGGCAGGGTGAGGGCTA
>CAIJLM010000177.1 GCA_903821495.1 uncultured Chthonomonas sp.
AGCAGGAATTCGCCGCCTCTACGCCGAAAACACTCACACTCTATTTCGCTTCTGAGGAACGCTATCCGCTATGAATCGAATCCTAAAACATAACCTAATTCTTGGGACGCTCTTGCTCTGTTGCGCCCCGCTCTTCTCGCAGACAGCGCAACGGCAAGTTGTAAAACCTAAAGTACAGTACAACCGCGACGTGCGCCCGATTCTCTCCGCGAACTGCTTTCTCTGTCACGGCGCGGATTCGGGGGCGCGAAAGGCGGGTTTACGCCTCGACAGAGCGGAGTACGCCTACGCCGTGCGGAATGGCAGGTCGATAATTGCACGGGGCAAGCCTCAAAACAGCGAACTCATTAAGCGAATAAACGGCGTAGGCGGCATCATGCCCCCCGCTTCGCACAAAAAGTTGACCCCGAAAGAGGCGGCGATTCTCACGCAGTGGGTGGCGGAGGGCGCGAACTACGAGGCGCACTGGTCATTTGTCCCGCTACCGCAGAGCGTTGCGGTTCCGAAAGTCAAGAACACGGCGTGGTGTCGTAGCGAGATAGACAGGTTTATTCTTGCGAAACTGGAGCCTCTGGGGATAAGCCCTTCGCGTCCCGCCACTCCCGCCGACTGGTTGCGCCGTGTTTCCTTCGACCTTACGGGGCTACCGCCAACCGTTGCGGAGGCGGACGCTTTTCTAAAAGACAAAGCCTCGAACGCCTACGAAAAGGTGGTAGATAGACTGCTCGCTTCACCGCGCTACGGGGAGCAGATGGCGGTTCCTTGGCTGGATGTGGGGCGATACGCCGACAGTTACGGCTACCAGAGCGACCTACTCTGCCCCACCTATCCCTATCGCGACTGGGTGATTAAAGCCTTTAACGACAACCTTTCGTATGACAAATTTGTCACCTATCAGGTCGCAGGAGACCTCCTGCCAAACGCGACTCGTGAAACCCGACTCGCTACGGCGTTCAATCGCCTGCACCGCATGACGAACGAGGGCGGAAGCGTTTCGGAAGAGTGGCGCATGGAGGGGATAGCCGACAGAGTGCGTACTTTCGGGACAGCCTTTTTGGGGTTGACGGTGGAGTGCGCCCGGTGTCACGACCACAAGTACGACCCTATCACGCAGAAGGATTTCTATTCGCTCTCCTCGTTCTTCAATAATATAGATGAGTATGGGATGTACGACCGCGCCGACATTGTGCCATCGCCGTCGCTACTTCTGCCTACCCCTGAGCAGGACAAAGAGGTTAAGCAGGCGTTGGAAGCGGTGAGCGCAAGCGAACAGAGACTCGCGCAGACCCGGCAAGAGCGCGAAAAAGCCTTTCAGGAGTGGCTGGGTAAGCGGCAATCTGTGACCCTACCGGACATAACAGGGAGATTCGATTTTGAGAAGTTCGAGGGAGGTCAGCTCAAGAATCTGGTCGGGAAAGATAATGGCGCGAAAAGCGACGAGGTTCCGCTGGTTCCGGGCAGAGCCGGGAACGCGGCGCAACTTGATGGCGAGAACAACGTCAACTTCCCCGCGCTCGGACGCTTCACCCGCCACACGCCGTTCACTATCTCCTTCTGGATGAAAGACCCGCGCAAGGTTCCGGGCTACGCTGTGGTATTTCAGGCGTGCGACGGAACGGACGCGGGACCACATGGCTATGACCTCCTTGTAGACGGTGGCAAACTCACGGCGCGGCTCTTCCGCCACTGGCCCGGCAACGCCATAGCGGTCAGCGCGAAAACGGAGGTTCCCAAAGACGCTTGGACGTATGTGACCGTAACCTACGACGGCTCCAGCAGGGCGAAAGGGCTACGTATCTACGTCAACGGCAGACTCGGCGAACAGGAGATTGTGCGGGATAACAAGATGGTGAAGGGGAACGGTCAGCACACCCTTGTCTTCGGGCAGAAGTTCCGCGACAAGGGCTTCAAAGGCGGACTGATTGATGACCTCTCTATCTTCTCGCGCGATATTTCACCCATTGAGGTGGCGCAACTCTGCGACGGCAGGTCTCTGTCAGAGGCTCTCGCCAACCCGCAAGCGCATACCGCCGAACTCAAAGAGTACTTCCTCTCCGCTATAGATAACGACACGCGTAAAGCCGCACAAGAACTCGCAAACGCTCGCGCCAAACAGATTTCCGCTGAGGATGGGCAGTACGAAATCGCGGTGATGGAGGAGATGCCGCAGGTTCGCCCGACGTTCGTACTTGCACGCGGACGCTACGACGCGCCGAAAACCGATGCGAACCGCGTAGACAGACACCTCCCCGCCTCTGTGCTTCCATTCCCCGCGAACATGAGGCGCGATAGGCTGGGCGTGGCGCAGTGGCTAACGCTTCCCAATCACCCCTTAACGGCGCGAGTGGCGGTCAATCGCTTGTGGGCGTTTCTGTTTGGGCGGGGCATTGTGGAGACTACCGAGGACTTCGGCGTACAGGGAAGCCTGCCCACCCATCCCGAACTGCTAGATTGGCTCTCCCGCGATTTCATACAGTCGGGTTGGAACGTGAAGGGGCTTCTCAAGAAAATCGTGTTGTCTAGCGTCTACCGCCAAGCCTCCGCGCTTCGCCCCGACCTCAAGGCGCGAGACCCGCAGAACCTTCTGCTTGCGCGGGGAGCCGCTCATCGCCTGAAAGCGGAGGAGATACGCGATGTGTGTTTAGCGACTAGCGGTCTGCTGGATGCACGTATCGGAGGAGCGCCCGTAAGCCCCTATCAGCCCGGCGACCTGTGGCGTGAAAGCAACTCTATGAGTCCCGCTTATGTGCAAGGCAAGGGAAGCGACCTCTATCGTCGTAGCCTCTATACGGTTTGGAAGCGCACCGCGCCCATGCCGAACATGATTGCGTTTGACGCAGGGAGTAGGGAGGTCTGTATCGGGCGGCGACAGGCGACGAACACGCCGCTACAGGCTCTCGTTCTGCTGAACGACCCGCAGTTTGTGGAGGCGGCGCGGGTGATAGGGGAGCGCATTCTGAAGGAGGGGGGCGCAACTCTAGGAGAGCAGGTTCGCTTCGCCTTCCGACTTCTCGCGACCCGCGAACCCTCCGCGCAAGAGCGAACGCTTCTTGAAAAAATGTGTACTGAACAGCGTAACTACTTCGCGGAGAACCCTGAAGAGGCGAAAAAACTTCTTGCAATAGGGGAGCGTAAGGTGGACGCAACCCTCGCCCCCGTAGATTGCGCCGTCGCTACGGTTCTCGCACAGGCGATTCTGAATCTCGACGCTACTATTTGGAAGCGGTGACCTAACCCCCGTCCCCTTCCCGAAGCGGGAAGGGGTGGCTCCGACTGAGTTGGAGCGACGCTACCTAGGCGTTGCCGTTAGGTTCAAAAGCATATTGTTGAACCGCCTTTCTATCGCATTAGCGGCACGAGTTCCCCCTTCCCGCATCGGGAAGGGGGCTAGGTCATGAAAGTCAAAAACATCATCTTGGGGCAGAAGGTCGCCGAGGCTAAAGTCATACTCGCCAAGCAGTTCCGAAGCGAAATGACTCCTGCAGAGGCGATACTCTGGAAGCGTCTGCGAGGTAGCCAAATCGCAGGGATGCACTTCCGCCGTCAGCAGATAATCGCAGGGTTTATCGCCGATTTCTACTGCCATGAGGTCGCTTTAGTTGTCGAACTAGATGGCGATACACACGAAAGCATTGCAGATGCGGAGCGCGATGCAGTATTTACGGGAAAAGGAATCCGCACCTTGCGCTTCTCTAACGCAGAGGTGTATCGCGATTTACCCGACGTTCTCAAGCGTATTCAAGAGGCTTTGACAACCTAACCCCCGTCCCCTATCCCTAAAGGGAAGGGGTGGCTCCGACTGAGTTGGAATGACGCTTTGTCAGGTCTACCACGAGGTGAAATGCCTACCATTCAACCGTCCCGCTATCTCATTAGCGGCAGGCGTTCCCCCTTCCCGTTTCGGGAAGGGGGTTAGGGGGTTAGGTCGCCGTCAGGCGAAAAACCTACCATTCAACCGTCCCGCTATCTCAATAGCGGCAGTGGTTCCCCCTTCCCGTTTCGGGAAGGGGGGTTAGGGGGCTAGGGGGCTAGGTCGAAATATCATGGAAAAGGTGAACACTATGGACGAGTTCAATCCGCTCTCTCTCACACGCCGACATTTTCTCTCCGGCTCCGCGCTCGGACTAGGCGCGATGGGACTGTCTAGCCTGATGGATGGCTCCGCCTCCGCAAGCGCGGCGAAAGACCAGCGTTTCGGAGGGCTGGCGGGCGTTCCGCACTATGCGCCGAAAGCGAAGCGCGTCATCTACCTCTGCCAGAGCGGAGGTCCCGCGCACCAAGACCTCTACGACTACAAGCCCCTGCTGAATGAAAAGCACGGCGAACAGCTCCCCGAATTCGTGCGGGGCGGTCAGCGACTGACGGGTATGAGCGCGAATCAGGCGAGTCTTCCGCTTGCAGGCTCCGCCTTCAAGTTCGCGCAACACGGCAAGGGCGGTATCTGGTTGAGCGAGGTCATCCCGCATATCGCCAAAATCGCCGATGAGATGTGCGTCGTCAAATCGCTATGGACGGAGGCGATAAACCACGACCCCGCGATAACCTTCATACAGACGGGTTCGCAGATAGCGGGACGACCTTCGATGGGTTCGTGGGCGAGTTACGGGCTTGGCTCAATGAACGAGAATCTGCCCGCCTTCGTCGTTTTGGTGACGGCGGGGCAGGGCGACCAACCCCTCTACTCGCGCCTGTGGGGAAGCGGTTTCCTCGATTCACGGTTTCAAGGGGTGCAGTTCCGCGCCGGTAAGGAGCCTGTTCTCTATCTCGCGAACCCCGGCGGAATCTCCGCGCAGTCGCGCCGCTCACTGCTGAATACGCTCGGCGCGTTGAACAAACTGCAAGAGGATAAAGAACTCGACCCAGAGATTGAGGCGCGTATGGCGCAGTACGAGATGGCGTACCGTATGCAGACGAGCGTACCGGAGGCGACGGACGTTTCCAAAGAGCCGGAAGCGACCTTCGCAATGTACGGAGAGGACGCTCGAAAGCCGGGAACCTTCGCCGCGAACTGCCTTCTAGCGCGGCGGCTTGCAGAGCGCGGAGTGCGCTTTATTCAACTCTATCATCAGGGATGGGATCATCACGGCGGACTGCCGGGCGCGATGCGCTATCAGGCGCGACTGACCGACCAAGCGAGCGCGGCGCTAGTGACTGACCTGAAACAGCGGGGGATGCTAGACGATACGCTGGTGATTTGGGGCGGAGAGTTCGGGCGCACGAGCTACTCGCAGGGCAAATTGACGCGGGACGACTACGGGCGCGACCACCACCCGCGCTGTTTCTCGATGTGGATGGCGGGCGGAGGCGTGAAGGCGGGCTTCTCCTACGGGCAGACGGACGCTTACGGCTACAACGTCGCAGATAAGGACGGCAACGCCCTCAACCCCTCGAAAGATGTCTTCACGCCGGGCGTTGTTCACGTTCACGACCTGCAAGCCACGATAATGCGGCTACTCGGCGTTGACCACCTACGCCTCACCTACCGCACACAGGGGCGAGACTTCCGAATTACAGACGTGCATGGTCATATCGTCAAGGATATTCTGGCGTAGGAGTTGGTTAGGAGGCGCTTATCTCAAATATGCCGTAGACTTCACAGGGCGAACTCTCAGCCTAACGCGATTCTGTAGGGTCTCTACTCCTACCAGTCGGCAACGCTACCGTCTGCCTCGTGGAACCATTCTCCCCCCAACTCTTCGGCATACTGATGTCGCTTCACTATCTCCGCCTCATTGGGAGTCACCCCAAGACCGGGCGCAGTGGGCAACTCAATATACCCGTCCACTACTTTCCAAGGCGACTCTACCACATCCATCAGCCAGTCCGGACCGACGGTCTCTTGAATCAAGAAGTTGAGGGTTACGGCATCCACCTGAAGGCACGCGGCGAGCGCCACCGGTCCGATGGCGCAGTGAGGCATGGTATGGATGTAGTAGACCTCCGCCATATTGGCAATCTTCTTCAACTCGGTTATCCCGCCTGCATGAGATGCGTCAGGCTGGATGAAGGCGGCGGCTTGTTTCTCAAATATCTGTCGAAACTCCCAGCGACTAAGTAGACGCTCTCCTGTGGCGATGGGAAAGGGAACATGGTCGGCAACCAGTTTGAGCGCATCTACATTGTCTTGTGGAACCGGCTCTTCGACAAACATCGGGCGCATACCCTTCAACTCATGACATATCTCTATGGCGAGCGCAGGAGCCATTTTGCCATGAAAATCGAAGGCTAGCTCAACCTCCTGACCGACCCAATCCCGCATAAGATAGGCGCGTCGAACGAACTCATCCACTACTGCGGGAGGCTCATGGGCGCGCCATTTACCGGAAGGTCCGCTCTTGAAAGCGGTGTAACCTCCCCGATTGCGAAGCGTGTCAAGGTGTTCCTTGGCTTTGGCAAGCCCTTCGTCGCTCATGTCGTTGATGCCCCAGTGTGCATAGACTCGCACTCTATCGCGCACTGCTCCGCCCAGAAGTGTATGGATAGGAACTCCAAAATGCTTTCCGGCAATGTCCCACAGCGCTTGATCTATGCCAGAGAGAGCGGACATTAGGACGTTGCCGCCACGAAAGAAAGCGGATCGATAGATGTGTTGCCAGTGATGCTCAATGCGTAGAGGATCCTTGCCAACAAGATAGTCCGCCAACTCCTCCACTGCCGCCCATGTACTCTTAGGCTTGCCCTCCAGTGTGGTTTCGCCCCATCCAACCAGACCCGAGTCGGTAGTGATTTTCACTAGCCGCATACGCGCTCTAGGAAAGAATTGCTCAATTTTTACGATTTTCATAGTATTCGAGACGAAATCTTCGCCGCTAACAGGTAGCGTAGAGACATCGCCCCTCCCTCCTTTTCGTGTAAAAGTGTCCTATCCCTCATCAAAGACTCGGGGGCGGAACTGGGTCTGAATCTCGTAGATAGAGCCTTGACTCTCTGGCATAGGGAGGGGAATTCGGATATCCATCGCCTTACTACGGTAGGAGCGCGTAGGCTCTCCACGAAGAATCAGCGAGTCGAACTGGGCGATATCACTCACTCCGCGTAAGGGGAAAGCATCTACGGCGGCAAGTTCGATAAAAAGAATGCGCCGACGCTGTGCCGAGCGGTTTGGCGTAGCGGCATGGAGCGTTCGGCAGTGGTGAATGGAGATACTCCCTGCCTTGAGAGGTACAGGAACCGCTTGGCTCAGGTCAATCCGCTGTTTCCCCATATCGACTCCTCCTACAAAGACCCCTTCCTGATGATGATCGAGAACTAAGCCACGATGGGATCCCGGTATCATCAGCGTGCAACCGTTTTCAAGAAAACTATCGTCCAACGCTATCCCTATCGCTAACAGGTCGTCATTGGAGTGCGGATAGAAGGCAAAATCCTGGTGCCACTCAATAGGAGACCCAAAGCCTGCGGATTTCATGTTGAGTTTGTTGCCATGAAGCCGAACCCCATTGCCAAGAAGAGCCTCCGCGGCATCGAGTATGCAGTCGCTCAAGGCAATTTTTGAAAATATCGAGTGCAGGGACAAGGGGGTCTTGATGCGACGGACACGCGGCTCTATGGCAGAGTGTCCCGGCTCCATATCATAAACCTCATTATGGGACTGCACATTTCGAGAGCGCTCTACAAAGTCGTCAATGACGCGATGCGCCTCCGCAATGTCCTGTACAGGGATAACCCCTTCAAGGCTAAGAAAACCTTGTTCTAAATAGGTCGTTTTCTGATTAACGGTAAGCACTTAGGGCGATCCTTTCTCAAACGCTAAGGCATTTTCCAGAGCTAACCGCTTCATTTGCAACTCGGTCAATATCTCATCCGAGGCGAAAAAGCGGAGCGCTCATCTGGGTGTGTTTCCGAATCGAGGCTCATTAAACGCTGGGGGTAGCGCCTGCAACGCTAATATCAGGCGGCGCACTGTAGGGGGCGCGCCCTGAAAGGATATTTTGGCGTGAGGGTAGGCTTGAGTTTCACCCTCCCTGTATCAACACAGGGCGACACCACGCCCCCGAATGCCCTTTAAGATTGATGGGTAGCGCCATAAAGGTCTGCGGCATAGGAAGCGCGTACACCTCTTCGGGTATATGCAACTCCTCCACTATCCAAATACCGCTCCCTAGCAGGATGGTATGCACCGCCGCGTCGTTATCGCCGTCCCACCCGCCGATGCCCCAGTGGTCTACGCCTAGCCCCCGCGCCCTCTTCGCCACAAGCCACTCCGCGCAATCGGGAGTAAGGCGCGGGGACTGATAGAGCCACTTGCTCGTCCGTTCCCGAATGTCGCCCCACCCCGTCGCCATCAGGATAATACTATCCTTCGGCAGTTCCGCGGGAAGCGCCGCCGAGAGAAGTTCGGACGTAATTTTGCCCTGCGGCTCTATTCCGCGCAAGTCGGCGAGATAGGCGGAGCCGACAAACCCCTCTAGGGGCATCTCGTCAATGGGAGTTCCGCCCGCTATTTTATGTAGGGGCGCATCGATATGACTCCCTGTATGACTAGCGAGAGTCAGAGTCTCCCAACACCATGCCGCTCTATCGTGGCTCGAAGTCACCTCGGACTTCACCATCGGGTGAGCCGGACAGTTGGGCGCGGTGTGAAAAATAGGTTGTGAGAGGTCAATTAGTCGCACTGTTTGGACTCCATCTTTCTATGCGCTACGCTACCCCAGCGGTACAGTCACACGCCGCCCCTCAAGCGCAGATTCTATTGCGGCAAAGACCATCGCGAGGCTCTTGATGTTATCGTGGCACTCGCCCATCGGAGTCTGCCCCGTCTTCAAGGCGTTCAGAAAGTCTCGTAGAGACCCTGCAATCCCCTCATGCCCCTCTGCAACTTCGCCCTCAATGGCGAGGCACTTCGAGTGAAAACTTCCCGTCTCCTCCACAACATCCACATTCGGGGCGTGCGTCCCATCCCAAAGAGCGGTTCCGTTCGCGCCAACAGAGCGCCACTCCCCCTCCCATGAGGTGTGCTTGCCTTCGGAACACCAGCTCCCGCTATAGGTGTAGCGAATCCCGTTCGACATCTCGAAAATGGCGGTGGCGCAGGCGTTCCCTCGGTACCAACTCCACTCTGGATTAAACTCTTCGCAGTAGACCGATACCGCATCTGCGCCCGACAGATAGCGCGCCGCATCGAAGGTATGAATCGCCATATCGAGAATAAGCGGACTGGGCATCTCGTCGCGGAAGCCCCCAAAGTGCGCCCCAATGTAGAAGTCGGAGTTCAAAATGCCCAACTCTCCCAGATAGCGCGTAATAAGTTCGCGATAGGCTTTCAGCCTATTATTGTATCTTCGGCTCTGGCTCACCATGTAGAGTTTCCCTGTCCGCTCGGAGGTCGCCACCATCTTCCGAGCCTGCTCCATCGAAACTGCCATAGGCTTCTCGCCAATCACAGGAATACCCGCCTCCAGCGCCTGAACTGTCACTTCGCAGTGGGCTTCGGGGATGGTCACATCCACCACAAAATCGGGGCGTGTCTCCGCTATCGCTCTACCGAGGTCGTCTCCCGTGTAGATACCTGCGAACTCGTACTTTTCCGCCGCCTCTTTCGCCGCCTCCGAGCGAACATCCACCCAGCCCACAACCTCCGTTTCAGCGCAGTCCATGAGGTTCCCCCCCCACGCTCTGCCCATTCCTCCCGCCCCCACAATCACCGCCTTAAACATTTTTCTTCTCCTCACTGTTCGCCTCGTCAATATCAGGCGTATCTAATAGGTGTACGGGATGTTTCGCCCGTCGCGTTATTTTCAGGTTCAGTATCTCCACAAAGACCGCAAAACCCATCGCAAAATAGGCGTACCCTTTAGGAATATGAACGCCGCAACCCTCCATAATCAGGTTTGCGCCTATCAGCAGTAGAAACGAGAGGGCGAGCATCTTTACTGTGGGGTGCTTCTCTACAAAATGCCCGACGGGACCCGCAAAACCAATCATAAAAAACGTAGATATAACGACTGCGAGAATCATCACCTCAACCTGCTTCACCATGCCCACCGCCGTCACCACCGAGTCAATCGAAAACACGAAGTTTATTCCCACTATCTGCAATATCACCGCCTTGAAGTTCGCCTTCGCAGTTGTGGTAATATGTTCCTCGCCACTCTCCAACTTTTCGTGTATCTCATGGACGCTCTTCGCAATCAAAAAGAGTCCGCCCACAAGCAGAACAATATCCTGCCCGGTTCGCCCGAACAGGATGGGTTTTTGCAAGGAGAGTATCCACCCCAGCATCAACAGAAAGAGGATACGCGGTATCAGAGCGAGAATAAGTCCCAGTTTGCGTCCACGTTGCTGCTCTTCGGGAGGCAGTTTGCCAGAGATTATCGCAATAAAGATAATGTTATCTACACCTAGCACTATCTCCAGCGCGGTAAGTGTAAGAAGACCAATCCATGTTTCCGGTTTTGCAAGCCAGTCCAAATTCATAAAATCCAGTCCGCCATCTATATAGAGTAAAACTTTCACAATACTATACCCTCTCTCGCAATTTACGGGAACTCAGAATGAGGGAATCGCATTATAAGCAAGAGAGCCTCCCTCTATCCAAAGTCACGCGGGGGGAGCGTATAAGGGAGAATTCTATGTCAGAGAACAGGCAAAACCAGAGAGAGACCGCCCAGTTTGAAGCCCTGCTTCTGCCCATTTTGCCAAAAGCCTACGGAACCGCCTATCACCTCACCCATAGCCGAGATGACGCGGAAGACCTCATACAGGAAGCCTCCCTTCAGGCGTACCGCGCTTTCCACACCTTCCAAGCGGGAACTAACTTTCAAGCATGGTTTTTCAAGATACTCATCAACCTGTTTCGGAACCACTGCCGAAAGCGGAAGCGAGAGCCGGAAATCGCCATCTTAGACGATGCGCCCGACCTCTACCTCTACACTCAGACCGCGCAAACAGGGCTACAAAAGAGCCACAATAACCCCGTCGAAATCGTTTTAGAGCGAATGAACGAGGCGCATATCCGCTGTGCGATTGCTGCGCTACCCGATGAGTACCAGATTGTCTGTATTCTCTACTTCATCAACGAACTCGCCTATCAGGAGATAGCCGATATGGTAGGCGTACCCGTTGGAACCGTCCGTTCGCGTCTGCATCGCGGGCGCAAAATCCTCCAAAAATCGCTGTGGCACGTCGCAGAAGAGGAGCATCTACTACCTATTACTAAAAAACTCTCTTACGAAGGGAACCCCGCATGAATCAACAAGAGCGCATAATAACGTGCGAAGAGACGTTTCGGCGTTTGGAAGACTATGTAGATAGAGAACTCTCCGCCGAAGAGATGGAGCGTGTGAGTCAACACCTCGCAGTGTGCGAAGGGTGCGCCCACGAGTTCCATTTTCAAGAGCGGACGCTTCAAGCGTTACGCAACCGTCTTCAACGAATCGCTATGCCGGCTACGCTACTCTCTCGCATCTCTCAGGCTCTCGCTCAAGAGTAGAGAGACCTAAAGACTACCTCTTCTTCGGAAGAGATTCCCAATCGTTTGCAAAAGGCGAGGGGCAATACCGCATAGTTCGCCCGCAGAGTCGCCACATCCAGCAATACTCTACTATTTACCGAGACCTCCTCTAGCCCAACCGCTAGATGGAGGTCTCCGCACTGTAAAAAGGCGGTATTCAGCAAAATCGTTTCGGAAAGGTTCGCTTCGCGCACTACGGAGCGATGTAGGTTTGTCAGCGTCAAATCCGCTCCTGTGAAGTCGGCGGAGGTGAAATCAGAATCTCGAATCAGCGCCTGCGCCAGAGCCGCAAAACGGAAGTTCGCACGCGCCCCCTTCACTCTCACAAAGCGACTCCCGCCAAAGTCCGCTCCTGTCAGGCAAGCCCCCTCTAGCGTAACCCCCGTAAAGTCGGCAAACTGAAACTGCACGCTCTCCGCGTTCGCCCCGCTCAGGTTTGCAAACTCCCAAAGCGTTCGGCGTAGGCTCGCCCCCCGCAAATCCGCCCCTTGCAGGTCTGCGCCAAGAAACCGCGCTGTGTCCGCCTTCGCTCCCGCCAAACAACAGCCCTTCGCGTTCGTTGCGCTTAGGTCGGCTCCTTCGAGGTTCGCGCCGCTCAAGTTCGCGCCGCTCAAGTTCGCCCAACAGAGATTCGCGCCTTGCAGATTCGCGCCGCTCAGGTCTTGCTCCGCCAAATTCGCCCCGATAAGCGCGTACCCGGCAAGGTTCGCGCCGCGCAGGCTCTCTCCCTCTATCTCCGCTACTACCTCGCCCGTCTGTGTATGTCGTATCGTTATCACAAAAGACCCTCTCTGGGTTGTAAAATTGGCTAGGAATCGGCTACAGTGATTCGTGAAATGAGTTCAAAGCCCTTGTGAAACCGTCATACTATAGATACGTGAGTCAGAGTGAAGTACCGCATCGTAAATAGTGGAAAATTGAAGAGTTTTCGTTCTTACCCCGCTCTTCCGTCATCCCTCGCTATGTTCCAACCGCGCTTGTTGAGCCATACGAGAGAGTAAATCCCCGCTAACGGCGAATTTTTCGCTCCACTGCTCTTCAGAGGCGAGTTCGTCCAGAATAACAGAGGCAATCGTGTCTTGCTCCGATTCTGGCAGTTGCGCGATACGTTGATATGCTTTTTCAAGTAGTTGGGTCATAGCGTTCACCTTTTGCGAATATTGAGAAGCGTTTACACTCTATTGTACACAGTGTGGCTCGTTGGGCGACGGTTATGGTTCGGGCGTTTAGAGCTTTATAGGGCTACTCTGTTTCTCATTGCAACGCCATGGGTAGGGCGACATTACAATTCGTGAAATAAGTTCAAAACTCCTGTAAAACCGTTATACTATAGATACGTAAGTCATGCTTTAGTTCGATACCAACAAACCGATAATCACAAGGAGACAACATGAAGCGTTTGGAAGGCAAGGTCGCCATTATCACAGGGGCGGCGCAAGGACTGGGCGAGGCTATCGCCCATCGGCTCGCACAAGAGGGCTGTTTAGGGGTCGCGCTCGCAGACATTAACGGCGCGAAAGCGCAAGAAGCCGCCGAAAAAATAACGCAAGCGACGGGAACCGAGACGCTTGCCGTAGCCGTCAATATAACCGATGAGGCGCAGACCGACGCAATGGTGCAAGCCGTCCTCGAAAAATGGGGTAGGCTCGATATTCTCGTCGCCAATGCAGGCATCTTGAAGGCGCACGACCTCGTAGAGTTCCCCGCCGCCGAATGGCAAGCCGTCATCAACGTCAATCTGGTTGGCTACTTTCTCTGCGCGAAGTCCGCCGCCAAAGCGATGATACCCAATCGAAGCGGCTCTATCATACAAATCAACTCCAAGTCGGGGAAGAAGGGTAGTTTTCGGAACAGCGCCTACGCCGCCAGCAAGTTCGGCGGTATCGGGCTTACCCAGAGTATCGCACTAGACCTCGCCCCGCACAACATTCGTGTCAACTCTCTCTGTCCGGGCAACCTGCTCGATGGAACCCTCTGGCAGGAGAGTCTTTTTGAACAGTATGCGCGTACCCAGAACCTTACGAAGGAAGAGGTGCGTCGTAAGTATGAGTCACAAGTGCCGCTAGGAAGAGCCTGTACCTACGAGGATGTGTGTCACAGCGTCGTATTTCTCGCCTCCGACGAGTCGAACTACTACACTGGGCAAGCCCTCAATATAGCAGGCGGACAAGAGATGAACTAACGTATCGGGGAAAATCGCCATGAACCTTCGCCTCAAACTGCAAGCCTCGCTCATCACACGCATCCTTCTCATAGGGATACTGCTCTTCGCGCCATGCCTATCTCAAGCCGAAGAGTTCACCACCTATCGTCTCGACCTCGACATGATAGAGGTTCCATTTGAGTACTATCAGCATCAGATACTCATTAAGGCGAAGATAAACGACACCGCAGATTTGACGTTTATGCTCGATACAGGAGCCACCTCCATCGTCCTGCATCACGGGTTAAAACTCAATCTGGAAAAGACGGGTACGACGGAGTTCAGGGAGGCGGAGGGAACCAATAAGGCGGACACTGTGAACCTTACAGAGGTCTCTTTCGGAAACAGCGAGGGGCAGGCGCACGTTGGCAACCTGCCCGCGCTAGTCACCAACTTGGGGAGCCTCAGCAGGGCTTTGGGGCGCAAAATCGACGGAATAATGGGTATTGCGGCGATTGCGGGCTATGTGGTAGAGTTCGACTACGCCAAGCGAGTGGCGAGGTTCTACCCCCGTCGAAAAAAGAACATTTCCAACAACAAACCCGACAACAAAAAGACGTTTCTATTCACCCTAACCCCCATGAACCTAACCTCTAGCATCTCCGTAGTATCCATTAAAGGGAGACTGCACGAGAGTTACGACTACGACTTCCTGTTCGATACTGGTTTTGGAGGTCATGTCACTATCGCGAACGCCCCTGCCACTGAATCGGGTATTCTTACCGACAAAACGCCGCGTGTAGAGGGCGGGGCGTATTCGCTCTCTCGTAAGTTCAACACCGCGAAAATACGCGCCCCCTATCTCAAAATAGGAGAGATTGACTATGCAGGACGCGCCGTTCAAGTAGACTTCCGCAACGGGGGCGAACAGGGGCTATTCGGGATTGTCGGGAACCGCTTCTTACAAAGTTACCGCGTCACCCTCGACTATGTACGCAAAAAACTGTGGCTAGAGCGTAACGACGACCCCGAAGACTTCGACGAAATCGAGAGACCCAGTTTTGGTATCGCGCTTCGTATGAGCGCAAGTTCGTATCGCGTGGACAAAGTTACCGCGAAATCTCCCGCCCATGTTGCAGGGATACGCCCCGGAGATACCCTTGTCGCTATTAACGGCAAGCCGCTCGCCCAACTCACCCGCGAAGAGATATTTACGGCGATACACGCCCCAACCGCTGAAATGACCCTGACTATTGCGCCGGGCGTAGACCCCAACCTCGGCGTACAGTTCAAAGAGATGACTGTTCGCATGAAGCCCGGCGTTCCGCTGGACTGGTAGAGAGGAGAACACCATGCCGCAAACCCTTACGCCCGCTCCCTATACTCACGAACCCCCGCCTAGTACAATCAAGTGGACACGCCACCAGTGCAGAGCCATACAGGAGAGCGGAGTTCTTACAGGGCGCTATGAACTTATCGAAGGGGAGATAATAAGTAAAATGGGACAGAAACGCCCTCACGCTTACGTCATTACACGTATTACGGCATGGCTTATCGCGCTGTTTGGCGAGGACTTCGTACAGTTCCAACTACCCATTCTGCTATTAGGCGAAGATAACGAGATGAGCGAACCGGAGCCGGACGGCGCGGTATTGCGACAGCCCGCCGCCGCCTATCGGGACGAAACTCCCTATGCTTCTGAGGTATTACTTGTGGTAGAGGTCTCAGATTCTACGCTCCGCTTTGACCAAAACACGAAGGCCGCGCTCTACTCACGCTCTGGTATTCCTGAGTACTGGGTGATAGACATTACAAAGCGGCAGGTATTCGTCTATCGCGAACCCGCGCCTAGCGGCTACCAGAGCGTCGCCGTCTACGCCCCCGACGAAGAGATTGCTACATTAGCCCGCCCAGAGCAGGCGATTCGCGTCGCCGACCTGCTTCCTCTCTTGAGCCTCTAACCCATTTCTACATATAAAACAGAAGAAAAGTTGGGGAACACGCAACCGTGTTCCCCTTTTTTCTGTCATTCTATACAGGTTGGTTCGTTTTTCTGCACTCTCTTGCCGTATACCTTGGATATGTTGTAGTGAAAAGCGTAACCTCTCTCAAAAGAGGTTTTTACCGTTCCCTGAATACAGTTCAGCTGACCTTACTTGGAGAAAACCTACCCATGTCGCTAATTGAACGCTACCGCGTCCTGTACGAATACGAAAAAGACTGCAACCTGAAGATGCTCGCTATGCTCGAATCGGTTCCCGAAACTAGCCGTAGCGATACCCGATTTCAGCAGGCGGTCACGATTGCGGGGCATCTGGCGGCTTGCAGAGAGAACTGGCTAGACAATATGCAGGGAGAGGGCGCGAAACAGGTGGATTGGTTTGATGAGGCGTGCGTTTTCATCGAGTTACGCCCGCGTTTCGCCGCTCTTGAAGCCCAGTGGACAGCCTATCTCGCTACGCTTGACGATGCAAAGTTAGCGCTGGATTTCGAGTTCCCTATTGAAGAGGGCGACCGCTACTCCCTACGCACGGAGATACAGATAGTTCAACTTTTCGCTCACGCGCCCTACCACCGAGGGCAAATCGCCCTGCTGGTAGACCAACTAGGCGGCGAAACTGTGGATACCGATTACGTCGACTGGGCTGTTTCTGGCTGATATTAGGGTTTCAGTAGCCGTTAAACGCTCCGAAAGGCGCGTTTCGGGAAGGAACCCATCGCCCTTGCTAATACGTAGTAGTAGTTAGCCCAAACAGAAAGATGTGTTATGCCCTCCCGACATTCCGAATCTCCTCCCAACGACGAAGAGATTCCTCAAGCGCCCCCCAAACCTCATACTCCCACAGCAAGCCCGTTCCTCTCTCAGCCCTCCACTCCGCGAGTTCTGCATCGTCAGGTGTGGCAAATCGCCATGCCCGCCGTCGTAACCATGCTTCTGCAAACGGTGAACGGTTTGATGGATATGTTTTTTGTGGGGCATCTGCCTACTGGAAGAGAGGCGCTTGCGGCTACGGGTATCGGCGGAAGCGTTATCTTCCTGATGATTTCGCTTGCAATGGGCGTTGCGGCGGGAACGATGGCGTTAGTGGCGCGTTTTACGGGCGCTCAACAGCCCGAAAACTGCCGCTACGCGACGGGGCAGTCGCTCACTCTCTCTATTATTGTGGGTTCTGTGATGGGGGTGATTCTCTACTTCGGGCGCGACGCGCTGTGCGGGGTTCTGCTCAACAGCAAATCGGACACCATCGCTCCCGCCCTCTGTAGTCAGTTTTTGGGCATGGCAATCACCGCGACTATCCCCATCTTCCTTATCAACGTTCTACAGTCGGCATTTCGCGGGGTAGGAGATACGCGCACTCCCCTTGTTATTACCAGCGCCATGATTGGCGTTCATATCCTGTGCAACTGGCTCTTTATCTACGGTAACATGGGCTTTCCGCGTATGGAGGTGCGTGGCGCGGGGCTTGCGTTCGCTATCTCTCAATATCTCGGAACGGCTCTCTTCTTTGTGGCGCTGGTTCGACTCGCGCCACTTGGCGATGTTCTGAAAAAACAGTACCTCGCCCTCAGCAAAGAGTGGGTTGTGCGTATCTTGCGAATTGGCGTTCCCGCCTCCGTCCAAAACCTTGTGCGCGTCTCCTCTATGATGACCTTCAACGCGATGTTGGCGCGAGTGCCGGAGGGGGCGGCGGCAGTCGCCGCCTTACAAATTGGAATGCGGACAGAAGCCCTCGCCTTTATGCCCGGCTTTGGCTATAGCGTCGCCGCGTCGGCTCTGGTAGGGCAGAGCCTCGGCGCGAAACTCCCCGACCGCGCCGAACGCTACGCATGGACGGCGAACCTTCAAGCGATTATTGTCATGTCGCTTATGGCGGTGTTCTTCTACACCTTCGCGAACCCAATCGCGGCTATCTTCGCTTCGGATGCGATGGTGCGTAAACTTGGCGTAGACTATCTCCACATCAACGCCTTCTGCGAACCTTTTCTCGCCACAGCGATGGTTCTGACGGGAGCCTTGCAGGGCGCGGGGGACACGGTGCGCCCCACCTACATCACCATCTTCACGATGCTTATTCTACGCACTATTGTCGCGAATATCCTTATGTTTCACCTCCACCTCCATACGCACGGAGCGTGGCTCACCATGGCGACGACAACCATATCGGGCGGAGTTCTCACCTTTATATGGTTCAAAATGGGGAGATGGAAGAGTATCAAGGTATAACCGCTTCTTTCACCCACCCCTTCCCAACCCTACCCCTTCGCAAGGGGCAGGGCGAATGCTCTGTATTCAAAGGCTTCCGCACTCCTCAAAGGTCGGCGGAAAACGGGAGCATCCCAAAGTCTCCCCGTTGCGAAGGGGAGACTTAGAGGGGGTGGGCGCTAAAAGAAGCGGTTGGTTTTAGCCCGTCGCCTAAGGAACGGGGGTATAGATGCCGCCTGAGTCGGGATAGGCGGGAGGGTTGCACTGGAAGGCGATACCGCGCTCCGTCATGTTCTTGGCGTGACCGTCCGCGAAGTAAGCCACGCGAACGGGTCCCTTCGAGTCGTGGCGCTGGTCAACGGGGCCCGTAGAAGCCGTCAACCAGCCCTGCGCTCCGTCATTCGCCCCTAGGTGGAACGAGAAGACCTCCGCGCCCATGTACGTCTCGGAGGGAAGCGGAATAGCCGCCATCTTCCCGACTCGCATCATCACGGTATTCAGGCAGTAGCTCGTCTTCTCCACTTCCCACACCTTATGCCCTAGCGTGGGTTCGGCGGGAATCAGGTTCGCAGGCAACCCAACATCGCTCGGACACTTGTACATATCCGTGTTCTTGATGTATGGGTCGGAAAAAATAGTGGGGTCGTAGGCGACTTTGGTGTCTTTACGACGCGGACGGCAAGGCTTGCAGGGGAAGGGACCCGCCGCTTGAACCTCCCATTCAGAGTTCGCGGCATTAGGCGAGTTGGTGGGCGGAAACTGCTCGTCGTTGTCTTGAACGTACATCATCCAAGCCATGCCGAGTTGCCGCACGTTGGAGACGCACGCCGTTTTGCGGGCGCTCTCACGCGCCTTTGCAAAAACAGGGAAGAGTATCGCCGCCAATATCGAGATGATGGCGATAACCACGAGCAGTTCAATCAGGGTGAAGCCCGATTGCGTGGAGCGGTTAGGAGACTTCATTTTAGAGACCTCTTTGTGTAAGATAAGACAGGCGCAGAAACCTTGCGCCGCTAAGGAACGAGGCGACCGTCGCGCAGAACAAGTTGCCTCTGCGTTGCGTTCGCGAGAGTCGGGTTGTGCGTCACCACGATAATGGTTAGCCCATCCCGATTGAGTTGATGAAAGAGTTGGAGAATCGCTTCTCCGTTTACACTGTCCAGGTTGCCCGTAGGTTCGTCAGCGAGGAGTATCTGCGGACAGTTGATAAGAGCGCGGGCTATCGCCACCCGCTGCATCTCCCCGCCGGACAGCTGGTTGGGGCGATGATTTCGACGATGGGTCATACCCACCTTCTCTAGTAGCTCCTTCGCGCTCTCTTTCGCGTCTCTTTTGGAGAAGAGCGCGGGAAGGGTCATGTTTTCCATCACGGTAAGAGTCGGCAGTAAGCCGAAATGCTGAAAGACGAAGCCCACCTGTTCCCGTCGCATTCGGGTCAGTGCGCTATCGGAAAGTCCGCGTGTAGACTGTCCGTTCATCAAGAGTTCCCCGCTTGTGGGGATGTCCATACAGCCCAAAAGGTGAAGCAGGGTCGTCTTGCCAGCGCCGGAAGCGCCCGTTATCGCGACGAAATCGCCCTTTTGCAGGTCGAAAGTTACGCCATCTAGAGCGCGAACCTCCTCCACTCCTCGGTTATAGACCTTCGTAAGCTCCTGCGCGGAGACCAGTGTTTGCAAGTCCTCACCCCCGTCCCCTCTCCGCCCTCATCCTGCCCTGCGGGCATCTTTTCCCAATTCGGGAGAAAGACTTGTCTACAAGGCGGTCAGAGAGACTGTTTAGTCTAACTGACTTGGGCGCGGGGCGAATGTATTCGTAAATCTGCACCGCTTGTCGCGTATTGTAGATACTCAGGTCGCGCGTATCGCCTCAATGGGGGAGAGCCGCGAAGCCCTCCACGCCGGAAGCAGACCCGCCACGCTACCAAGCGCCGCCGCTCCTACAAGACAGGCGAACATAACGCTGAGTTCAGGGTGAATAAGCGCCCCTGTAGGAGAGAAGGGGAGTTGGTTGCGAAGCCAGCCCTCCAAACTCTGCGCCCCCGCCAGCGCTACAACAACCCCAATCACGCCGCCAATAACACAAATCAGCGCCGTTTCCAGCCATATCAGCCGAAAAATGTCGGACATGGAGGCTCCCGTTGCACGCATAACGCCAATCTCGCGAGTTCGCTCCGTGACCGCCATAAGCACGGTATTGCTCACCCCCGCCCCCGCCACCAGAAGCGCCACAAGCGCGATACAGCCGAGTAGGAGGCGCGTACTGTTCACCATCCCCTGTATCGTTCGGAAGAGGTGGGTCAAGGGGACGATGTTCATCTCCATCCCCGCCTCGCACCCCCGCAACGCGCCCACCACATCGTCCATGCTATTCGGGTCTTGTAGGCGCACAAGAATATGGGTCAGTTGTCCCTGCCGCTTAAAGAGGCGTTGCGCGTCTGCGAGAGGCATATAGAAAAAGTTGTCGTCCGCCCCCTGCGTCGGCGCAAGAACTCCGCAGACTCTGCCCTTCACGCCCTCCAAGCCCGGTAAACTGTACTCCCGCCCCCTCTGCGCGTGCAGGTTTTTCGCTGCGGTTGCGCCGAGCATAATATCGCCTGTTTGCGCGGGAAGCGCCCCCTCAATTTTCCAAGCCCTCTTTACCGCCCGAATGTCGTCGTTAATACCGAGATAGACGGTCTGCTCTCCGTTCGCCCCGTAGAGCGCGTTCATAAAGACGGGCGCGGCGACGCTCACTCCCTGCGTTTTACGAACCTGCTCTAAGTAGCCCATTTTGAGATAGCAGGGCCAGCTCGCGCCGTGCAGAGCCATCGAAGCGGCATCGTAGGGACATCCCTTTGGAACGACGAGTACGTGCGCTCCTAGCCTATCCAGCTCGTCTCTCATGCCGTTTTGGTAGCCGCGCTGAAACGCGAGTAGGCTAAAGAGCGCCGCTACCGCTACCGCTACCCCCGCCATTGTGACGAAAGTGCGTAGTTTGCGCCGTAGCATATTCTGGAAAGCGAACTTCGTAAATGTCACTGCTTTAGTCCACCCGAATCGCTTCTACAGGTTGAAGGCGGCTCGCTTGCCATGCGGGGTATAGCCCTGCGCCTAGCCCAACGATAATTCCCACCGCAAAGCACTGCTGAATCACCTCGCGGGAGAGGACTAGAAGCGTTTCGGAGGGAGCCAGCGGCACAAAAAGCCGCACCCCCATCTCCACAAAACGCCCCGCCAACAGCGCTAAAACGATACCCAGAGCGCTTCCTATCGTCGTGAGCAAAAGAGCCTCAATAGCGAGGAGGCGGAACACCTGTCCGCGAGACGCGCCCACCGCTCGCAACACTCCGAGTTCGCGAGTGCGCTCTAGCACAGCGGAGAGCATGGTGTTGAAGACCGACAGCCCGCTAATACAGAGCGCGAGGACGGTTATCGCAAAAACCAGCGTTCGCACCGAGCCGACGAGGTTCAGGAAGGTTCCCATCATCTCCGCCATCGTCACCACCTGCGCCCCCTTCACCTCCTGCAAGCGCGTGGAAGCGTCGCCGATAAGCGTCGGGTCTTTTAGCCGAATCGCAACGGCGGTAATGCGGTCGGGCTGATGAAACATGGCTTGCGCGGTAGCGAGAGGCGCGAAAAACTGGCTATCGTCGCTAGTACCGCTCCGCTCTAGCACGCCGCACACGGTGAACTTACGTCCCGTTTCGGGGCTAAAGAAGGTGTCGCCTACCTCGCGAAGTTCGGCGTGAGCGGCTTCTGCGCCGAGTATCACCGAGTTTGCGTCTGGAAACCAGCGCGAACCCTCTTTCATCTTCCACCAAGGCTTTAGAGGGCGGACGCTCTCATCCACGCCTACCCAGAGGTCGGTGCGCCCTTCGGAAGGGCGCGGGAGAGTCGCCATCAACATCGGCGCGGCTATCGCGACGGCGGAATCTTTTCGGACTGTCTTCACACTCTCGGCGGGGAGGGAGACATCCAGAGTTTTGCCTTTAAGAACACGCGCCGCCGCGTCGTAGGGGCAACCGAGCGGAACCAACATCATCTGTATGCCCATGTTGTTCAGTTCGCGCCCTAAGCCCGCCTCGTAACCTCTGCCAAACGCCAACAGGCACGCCAACACGCCCACAGAGACCGCAACTCCCAGTAGAGTGAGCGCAGTGCGAAGGCGGCGGCGGGTCAGGTTGTTGAGCGCGAGGGTCAGCACGAGGCTACGCCTTCTTCCAGATGTCCTGAACGGTCAACAGAACCATCAAGGTATGCAGTCCGCCCTGCACCGCATCTACCGATTTCAACGCTTTGGGGCTTATCTCTATCTGTTCGCAGTGGCATAGCCAGTCAGATTGAACCGTTTTGCCCTCAAAATACTTCAAGAAACCGGGGCTACGCAGAATCTTGGCGGTCTCGTCCGGTTCACGAAGACGCTGTATTTTCACGCCTACCACGCGGTTCGCGGTATCGGTTGCAAGAACCACCTCAATCGCGCCGTACTCGCCCTTCACGCGCCGCGCAACCACCACGCCGAGGGGAGTCTCTCCGTTATAGGCGCGGTGAATCTGTACGCCTGTCTCTTCGCCCGTAGGCTTGCGGTGTATCCGCTTCTCTATCTCCGTAGTATGTCGGCTAAGGGCTAGGAACTCTTCGCGAGTGGAGGTCGCCGTCGGAAAGAACTCCTTGAGGTCGCTGGCGGGATTGCGCCAAGGGCATAACCCCGAAGGCGCGTCGTACTTTTTCGCTAAGGCGTTGGCGGACACATCCACCTCTTCCAGTTTTGGGGGCGCGGAGAGGCGCGGAACCGCTACCGCCAAAACGCCGCCTAAAAGCGCCGCCGACAACGCAACGCCAAAAAAGAGTCGGCTTCTCACTGGTAGCGAATTCCTGTCGCAAGAACGGTGGGGTTCTCGCCATCGACTACCTTGCCGCTTGCCGTAATTTCGGTGTTGAGGGGTATCTCCGTGACGACGAACCCCGCCGCCTTCGCATCTATTTTCACGATACCGGACTTGTCTTGTAGTTTGAACCAACAGCCCGCGACAGGGCATTTCTCTATCATCGTCCCTTTTACAAGCACCGTTTTGCCCTTCGAGGCTTTTATCTCTTTTACGTTGAGGAGGGGGACGGAGGCGAGGGGAGCGCCCATCGTTTTCACCTCGGATTTATGACACCCTGCATTGAGCATGGCGACAATAAGGCATAGCGCTAACAGGGAAGACTTATTTGCTGGAATCGTTTTCATAAAATCTCCTGCCTTTATAGGATAAGGGGCGGAATAGTGATAGGGAGGTTTCTATATCTTAATGGATGTTGCTTAAAGTTGCCTTAAATCTCTCTTAATTCTTTTTAATTTAACCTAATGCGCTACCTTCTTGGGTCAGGGGCTGAGGAGCCATCGCCTGTGAAAACCGCCCGTCCTAGGGACGGATTTTACGGTCTTGATGGGAAGGCTTACCACTTCTCGGAAAGTCGTTTAGGAGTGGCTAGCCTATTGGCGGAGTTTGTATTAGGGCGCAGGTCTGCTTCAGAACGGAGCAGACCTGCGCCCTATCTCTTTGGCGTGTGAAGCCTCACGCTCGCCTAGCGCTTTACAGCGTCTTTCACAGAATCGAGGCTCTTTTCGGAGATGCCAAACCCGCGCAAAATGGCGTGCGCCATCAACTGATTCCCCGCAGGATTCATGTGTACGCCGTCCGAAGTGAGCAGGTTCTCCGCGCTCCCTGCGACGGCGCGGTAGGCGTGAATCGCTTTCTCGCACGCGCCGAACAGGTTCACGAACGCGCACTTGTGCGAACGGGCTATGTCGTGCAACGCCTGATTATAGGCGCGCACTTTTGCGTTCTCTCTATTATCGAGGTCTTCGTGAATCACCGTCGCAGTCAAAATAACGACGCGAATTCCTTGCGCTTGAGCCGCCTCCACCATGCCCGTCACCTTCTGGCGGTACTTCTCAATATCCACTCCGTTCGGGCCATCGCCTTCGGGGTGATTGTCGTAGAAGCCGTGCCACACATCGTTTACGCCGACGCTTATCGTCACGAGGTCGGGCTTATGGTCAAGCACATCCCGCTGAAACCTATCCGACATATCGGTAGACTTGTGACCAGAGATGCCGGAGTTGATGATTTTGATTTCGTTGGGGTAGAGCGCGTCAAGGTATTTTTGCATACGCCACACGTAACCGCCGGGCGCGCCGCCGCCTTGAGTGATACTATCTCCTAACGTAACAATCGTCTTCACCTCTTGCAGAAGTTTGGGCTTCTCCTCAGCGCGGACGGGCGCAATGGTAGCGCAAAGGCTTAGGGTAGCGACAACGCCCCCCAATAGGGACAAAAATGCTTTCAATGTTCTCTCCTTCTATTTCGCGGGCTTGATGGGATAGCCGCGCCATACCCACTCGAAGGCTTGTGGCAGCGTCTGCCCGACAACTTTGCCGTCAACATGATACGCCCCAGCCGCGAACACGTAGCGGTAGTGGTATTTTTTGGCTTTCAAAACCGCGGCAGTGCGATTGTTCGCCATCACCCAGTTATGCAGGGTCTCTTCTCCGTCTTTATAACGGAGGTCGAACTCTCCTACCTCCATCCAGATACGAAGCGGTTTTCGCTTGCTCTGGGGAATAAGACGCTCGTGGTACTCCCAAGCGCCGTGCGGGGTTTCAGGGTTGGACGGGTACTGCTGATTGACGAACGTACCCGAATAACTCAGCACGCGATGATAGAGGTCGGGGCGATACCACGCCATCGAGAGGGCGCACGCCGCTCCAGAGCTGCCGCCCATGGTCATGCGCGCGTCAGGGTTCTTTGTGAACGTCACGTTGTAGTCTTTTGCGATTCGGGGCAAGACCTCCGTCTCAATATACTCGGCGTACAGCCCCGACATGGTGTCGTACTCAAGCCCTCGCTGGCTTCCTTGCGCGTCGTCTCCCCCCGAATCGAGCATCACGCCAACCATAACGGGCAGGCGATGGTCGGCTATCATATTGTCCAGAATAGTGGGCAGAATGTTAGACCCCATGCTGTCTTGCGATACGAAGAACGGCGCGGGGGTTCCCTGAACGTACTGCTTTGGCACGTATACCGTCACTCTACGCTGATAGGGAACTACCCCCGGCGTGTGTTTACTGATACCCGTATATATTTTGCTATCGGTAGAGTTCAGCGTAAAATGATAGACTTCGCCTTTGGGAACATCGTCGCGCCGCTTGAGTTCGGGGGCGTTGGAGTAGGGCGGCGCTATGTTATAGTCTCCCTCATCCGAAGTGTCTATCGGGGGCGCTTTCTTCGTCGCCAGCGCAAAAGGTTGCGCTATCCCGCTTGCAAGTAGGCAAGCCGCCAAAATACCGCTCAACAGTCCTGTCTTCATCTTCACTCCTTCTTATGCCGCCATAATAGCGGGAGTCATCATCGTTAGCGCATTCTATCGCAAACCGCTCAGTTTTGCAAGGGCGGTAAGAGTTCAGGGTTACGGGAATCTTCACATAACCTCACCCACCCTCTCCTTCGCAAAGGAGAGGAGTCTTTGTGGTTTGAGATTAGGAAGTTTGGCGCGTTCTCTAGGGTGGTTTGCATTGTGCCTCTTTTTCGCGCCTTTTCGCGTTTTTCGCGGTAGAATCGCATTCTGCATCCCCATTTCGCGGTTCATTCCCAAAAGAGTGAACTCTTACGCAAGGGGGCGAGTTTGCGGAATGGAGAGGGATTAAACTCCCCGCATAAACTTCGCCGCCTCTTTGTCGTAGGTATGAAACGGGTTTTTCAGTTCGAGTTGGCGGTTGCGCTCAATGTAGACGGCATCCCAATCTATGAGGTAGCGCGCCCCCGTCGCCTCTAGCAGTTTGGATACGATGTAGCCTCGCCCTTTGGCGCGCGTGTTGTCGGGCGGGTTGTAGATGGCGTGTTCCACCTCTTCATCCGTCACCATGCGCCGCATTTCACCCGCCGCCTCTAGCCCGTAAAATAGACCGGAAGAGGGGCTGATGTTGTGGTACTCAAGGTCTACGCTCTGCATAATATCGTCCTGCCACGAGACCCCATTCTCCTCAATGAACCGACTGTAGAGGCGATGCTTGGCAGACCAGTCCAGCCTGTCCCATGTCGAAAGCGGGTCGCGCTCTAGGTCGTCCAGAATCCTCTCCCACTCCTGCAAAATCAGGTCGGTCTGCGCGTCCTTCTGGTGCATATAGCGCTTTGCGCTGTCCAGATAGCGGCGTTGGAGTTCAATCGCGGTAATCACTGTTCCATTACGCATAGGAACCAACCACCGAAAAGTAGGGTCGCGAGAGACGTTCCGCAGGGTTTCCAGCGGGTCAGCCACCTCTATATCGGGCGGGACAACCCCCTCTTCGATAAGGTGTAGCACGAGGCTTGTCGTACCCAGTTTGAGCCAGCAGGCGTACTCGCTCATGTTGCTCTCGCCAAAGAGAATGTGGAGGCGATGCAGGTTGCTATAGGAGTAGTAGGAGTCCCATTTGGGGTTGATGATAGCGCGGTTGAAGCGCACTCGCGAGGAGATGGTTTTGACGATGTGGTCGGCGCGTTGCGAGAGTTGGAAGTCCACTGTGGGGTCTATCTCCACGCCGTAGAAGTTGGAGACCCACACATAGTCCACCTCATGCTCGCTCACGGTCATAATGTTCGATTTGCTATTCGGGCGCGTGAGTTTGTGTCCCCCCACACGCCCTAGCCCTGCGAATATCTGACGGGTGACGAGGAAAGGGAGCAGATGAGCGAGGGCTTCATTGAAGAATCTATCCTCTATCTGCACAAGGTAGTTTTCGTGACAACCGAAGGTGTGTCCGCCGAAGTGGTCGATACTGTTGTTGTGAAAACTGACCATCTCCTCCAGATTCAACTCTTTGAGAAGTTGTGCGAGGAGCATACGCCCAGCGCGGTCGTGCCGCACGATGTCCAGCAGGTCGGTGCATTCAGCGGTAGCGTACTCCTCATGGCTGCCTACCGCGTCGATGTAGAGCCGCCCGCCGTTCTTCAAAAATCCGCCCGCTCTGGCAGGCTCGAAGGCGTAGTCGCGGGCGTGCAGGTCTATCACGCCCAGTTTCTTTTCGTAGAACGCATAGTCCTTAACGTGTTCGACGACCTCCTCGGCGGTTCCTAGCGTCGAATCGCGCACCATGCACCCAAACTCGGTCTCAATGCCAAAAATACGTTTCTCCATGATAATTTCCCTACTCGCTAATATCAAAATAGGCTTCCCCGTTATCCTACTTGCCTCCTACGCCCCAACTCATACAGTAATTGTACTGGAATTCGGGGAATTTTGACTTATACCCTAAGAATCTATCCTTGCCTATCCAATTGCCAGTAGGCATAAGGCGGATAACGTGATATAATAGATATTGTACAGGAAGAAACATACTTTTAGATTTAAATACCAATAGACATTCGATTTTTTGATGGGAATGCGATTAAGCTCAGGATGGCTCTTAATCCGCTAGTTCCTACATATCAACTCTAACGGAGAAATGGCACGTCTAAGCATGATTGACGCTACCACCCGAAAATTAAATAGGAGAAGCCGCGCCGCGCTCTCTGCCCTTACGCTACTACTCTTTACAGGAGTGGCGGGAGGCGCTATGGGGCAAGCCCCCCGACTTCCCAAAATAGGGGAGCCGTTAAGCGGGCGGCGGCTCGACTCAAGTAAGGTGTTGCCGTTCGTTCCTTGGACGCGCAAGGGTATGCCTCCCGGAGCCTACCTCGCCTCGCCAGCCGTTTCCAAAACAGACCTGAAAAACCAGTTAGAAAATAACCCCGAGCTGATGAAGAAGTACCTCCGCGTATTTCGGGGCAACACTCCTAGAGAGATAAGAAGCTACTTAGGCTCCCTTGAACTGATAAAACTGGAACGAGACACGCCTTTCAATGTCTACTACTGGCATAAGGACGGCGAAGGCTATAGAGCGCGGATGGTCAAAAAGGGAACCTACGTCTTTGTGGACGGTCAGGGCAAGCCTATTCTGGTTCAGGTATGTGGAAACCCGCTTCGCAATATCTTAGGGTTGCCTGAGCCGCTGAAAGGCGCTCAAAACACCTCTAGTATTCAAGAGTTTCTGGAAGATGAACCTCTGCCCCCCAGACGCACCGTCGTTCTGGACGAAATGCAGATGTTCGATATGGGTTCCATCCAACTGGTTGCGCCGAAAGCGCGTAACATTGACGTGGACATTCTTCCCAAGCCTAGCATAGGGCGCTTCGCCGCCGTAACGCCTGTGGTTCCGCCGATAACGCCGCCTGTTATTCCTAGCGTTGTCCCGCCGACGATACCGCCGCTGATTCCGCCTATCATTCGGCACGACCCGATACCGAACATCCCTGAGCCGGGAACAGTGACGCTCCTACTCACATCGTTGAGTTCAGGAATCGCGATTGGCGGTTCCGCCCTACGACGGCGTAAGCGACGTAAGTAGTCCCGCGCCTGTAACTCTCTTCCTACAGCAAAAATCCTCCCCGCGCTTGGCGGGGAGGATTTTTGCTTTGTAGAGGTGGTTACCACACTAATGGCGGCGGCAGGAGTGCAACGCCTTCCAAGCATGGTTCCATGCCTGTTCAGAGTAACCTATAATCCCAAAGTAGTCGGAAGAGCCATAAGCCGAAAAAGCGTTTTCCCAAGCCGTTTCCGCAAGCGCCACCTCGTTAGGGTCTGCATTCACGTCGTTCTCAGCGTCTTGAACCAGCGTTCCAGAAACGCCTAGGTCGCCCTGAGTGATGTCGCCGATAGCGTCGTTGATAACAGTGCGGTCTCCAGCGTCTACCTTGACCAGCTCCTTTACGGCTTTTACGTCGATATCGAAGACTCTCTTGCCGCCCTCAGCAGTCAGGTGCGTGTCATCAATCCAGTAATCGTCCTCTATCTCATCGCTGATTCGGGAGATGGCTTTTTTGATGTGGTTCGTGTCGCTTTTCGCCCATGTGTAGGAGGTCAGGGCATCGGTTAGTAGCGAAGTAGCATCCTGCTTGTAAGAGCGACATCCCGTGAGCATGAGCGCCAAAAGCGATGCGCCCGTAATGAGTAGATTGCGTTGGTGAAAGAGTCTCTTCATCAAAACTTCTCCTTGCCTGTGAGCTGGGATTGAATTCATTGGAAATCCCCGTAAAAGTACGCGATTCCTAAACAAAGTATATCATAAACGCCGCCTACATTTCGCCTCGCCCTCAAAATAATAACTCCGGTTGCAGAGTTGTCTTTTTACGTTCCACGCCCCTTTTCGCCGATTTTGAGGAGAGTAGTAGGTATGGACATCCGCTTACAAAGGCGGAACCCAAAAAAGTCTGCGAATCTAGCGCTTTGCACAGTGACCTCTTCGCTGTAATTTGGCATAACTACTATGTAGGTTCTTTCCCGCCCCCGATAAAGGGCAAACCAACCGCAAGGTTGGGACGCAAAGCGCACGGGTCTCGGCTTATTCTCTGAGATGGCCGCGCCGCCGAAAGGGCGACAAAAGCGAAGAAACTTCTCTCTCTTTGGGAGATTTCTCCGGCTACTTCCTCGTCGGGCAGGTAAGGACAGATTAAATAACGTAGCCTTCTTGTTTCTAATGAGTAGGCTCGTTTCGTCACCATTCACATCCTTCGCAAGCGAAATGGCAAACCGCGCCGAAAGGACGGGACGCAAAGCCACGGGTCTAATGCGGTCATCGCAAAGACAGCCGGGCTACCGAAATTGCGCTACAACGAGGGAGTCTTCAAATCATGTTTCCACTAAGCGCCCGCAGGCGCAATAACACGCCCGCAGACGACAAGCGCCCGATAGCGCCCCGCCGCTATGGGATTTTCCAGCGGGCTATGCAAGCCGTTACGCTTGCCTTCGTTTTGGGGGCGGCTCTACACGCTCTCCCCGTTGAAGCCAGCGAACTGTCTGGCAAAGCAGATAGTCTCCTAACAAAGAGAGCCTCTCAGAGGCTGAAAGTTGGCTCTACTGGGGTCATTGTCAGAATTAGCGTAGCTCTGACGGCGCAACGCGAAGCCGAACTGCGGAGCCTCGGTTGTCAGATATACCGCCGACTTCCGATAATCAAATCTGTCGCTCTGACTGCGCCAAACCGTAGCCTAAACCGCTTGGCGGCGCTACCCTACGTACAGCGACTCTCCGCAGACCTGATAGTAAGAAAGACCGATGCATTCACCGATACGCACAGCATGGCTTCCAACGCATGGGCGTTGTATCCTAAGCTCGACCCGACACACGTACTCGTTGGCGTTGTAGATAGCGGAATCAACAAAGTCAATGACGTGCAGAACGTTGTAAAGTCGCTCTCCTTTATCGCGAACAACGCGAACTTGGGAGATGAGTGCGGGCATGGAACCCACGTCGCGGGCATTATCAGCGGTTCGGGAGCCTCCTCTACAGGAACGGGCTTCACGCCCATTCGAGGAGTAGGGTACAACGCCTCTAGCCTCAAAGCCCCTCTTCTTGCCAGCCTCAAGGCGTTGGGAGCCGATGGAACGGGCAGAGTCAGCGATGTAGTCGCCGCAATGCAGTGGCTCCTTCTGGTTGCGAAACACGATAAGTCTGCCGGAGTGACGCTACCACCCGATGTGCGGGTCGTGTTGAACCTCTCTATTGGTCATCCCGTCGCGGAAAGCTACACAACAGACCCTCTCTGTCAAGCGTGCGAAGCGCTATGGCAAGCGGGCGCGGTTGTGGTCTGCTCGGCGGGTAACGATGGTCGCCTTCAAGATACGGTAGACCCGACTCTCGACAATGAAGGGTACGGAACCTCCTACGGAACTATCAACTCTCCCGGCAACGACCCCTACGTAATTACCGTAGGCGCAGTGAAGAATATGGACGGAAATCGGGCGGACGATAGGCTTTCGACCTACTCTAGCCGAGGTCCTACGCGCCTTGACTTGGTATTGAAGCCGGATATCATTGCGCCCGGCAATAAAGTAGTCTCCGTAGACGCTGGCATTAACAGCGCGTCGAAGCTCTATAGTTGGCTACGAGGAGCCTATCCGGGCAACCTTGTTCCGCAGAGCGAATACTATAGCGGGACGAAAACGCTAACGCCCGCATACTACAAGTTGTCCGGAACCTCTATGGCGGCTCCTGTTGTCTCGGCGGCGGTAGCGATGATGTTGGCGCAAAACATGACGCTAACGCCAGACACTATCAAGGCGCGACTGATGCTGACCGCCGATAAGTGGAACCTGCCGAATGGCTCCGCCGCCCCCTGCTCTTTGGGCGCGGGGTACGTGAATGTCCTTGCGGCGATGAGTAGCTCCGTTGTCGCTACGCAGAGCGCTCTCTCTCCCAATATGGTGCAAGACGCGCAGGGCAGTGTCTATATCTCCATAGACAGAGCGATATGGGGAACAGGCGTAACCGACCTGCGTGCGATATGGGGAACCAAAGCGATTTGGGGAACCACCACAAACCTTCTCTCCGCTAGCAAGGCTATCTGGGGAACGGGTGTTTGGAGCGATAGAGCCGTGTGGGGAGTCGACATCTTCGGCGCAGACTTTTCAAAGGCGGTCATTGGCGGAGAGTAGCCAGTGGGGCTCCTGCCTTCTCCGCGCCTTAGAGAGAGGCGTTTTCTCTAAGGCGCGGAGACAGGAATGGCTCTCAGGAAGATAGTTTAAAACAGAGTATTCAACGAAAGGCGATAGGTTATGACATCCATAGGGCGCAACAAGGTAGCGAGAGGTTTGCCCCTGCTGGCGACCGCTTGGCTCATCATAGCGTTCGCGTTTTGCGCCAATCCTGCTATTGGCAGGAACGAGTTCGCTTCGGGACGTAGTAAGACAAAAGAGGGAACCTTGTGGAAGGGGGGCGTTAGGCGAGCGATACCGGGTAGTCGGGGCGGAGCCTATACTACTCCGCATCGGGTTATTTGGGGGAACTAACTAGAGGACGATAAAGGAGGCGGCGATAACTTTCGCCGCCTCCGTGTTGCGAATTCTAAAAGAGTAGGAAAAGCCTCTACTCGGTGGACGTATCTTTCTGGGACTCTTTCGGATTCTCTTTAGGCGCGTCGCTATTCTCCTGAACCTTATCCAAATCGAACGCCGATACTAAAATACTCACGCGACGATTGGAGAAGTGAAACGGGTCGGACTTCGTTTTCAGTTTTCTGTCCGCATATCCTCGCACGGAGGCGATTTGGCTTGAAGACATCCCCGCGCCCTCCATTGAGCGGCGCGCCGCGTTCGCTCTGTCGGCGGAGAGTTCCCAGTTGGAGTATCCCCCCGCACGCCCTAGGGGGTGGCTGTCGGTGTGTCCCTCAATGACAATCGGGTTATGGACTGTCTTGAGTTTTTTCGCTATCGTCTCCAGAAGAAGGCTGGCGTGGTCTTTGAGATTTGCGCTTCCCGAATCGAAAAAGAGCGAAGTGCGCGTCTCAATCAGTTCAATGCGTAGCCCCTCCTTCGTTACCGACATCTCAATGCTATTTTTCAGGTCGTTTAGTTCGGGGATACTTTTAATCTGCTCCACGAGCGAGTTTTTTACGGATTCCAGAAGTCTCTTGAGGCTTTCGCCCTCCGAATCGAGTATCTTTTTCGTGTTCGTCCCGTCCGCGTTCTTACCGCCATCGCGTGGTATGATAGGGGCGTTCATGTTCTTTTGAATATCAATAGTGGCGCCGCTATTGATAGGGCTAACGCCAACAGTCTTCATAAACCCGGCTTCGCCGCGAAAGAAGGAGGCTATCGCCTGTCTCTGGGGCTTGCTCAAACCCAAAATCCACATAACGAGGAAGAACGCCATCATCGCGGTAACAAAGTCGGCGTAAGCGACCTTCCATGCGCCTCCGTGATGCGCGTGTCCGCCCGATTTCTTCTTGACTATTCGGATAGTCGCTTCTGTATTCGCCATCTCTCACCTACTCTTTTCTAGTCAACCTACTTGCCCTTGAGCGACGATTCCATCTCGGCGAAGGTGGGGCGTATCTCCGGCTCGATATTTCTGCGTGCGAACTCCACCGCCGTTAGCGGCGCGTCGCCTCGCGCAAAGGAGAGTATGGCGTGCTTAATAGCCTGCATATACTGCCCTTCGGCGTTGACCTGCTCTTCCATCGCTGTCGCCATGGGTCCAAATACGCCGTAAGCCAACAGAATGCCCAGGAAGGTTCCTACGAGCGCCGCCGCGACGTGGTGTCCAATCTCGGCAGGTTCGCCTCCAATCGCGCCCATCGTAATAACAACGCCGAGAACCGCCGCGACGATTCCAAAGCCGGGCATCGCGTCGCCGACCTTCTGGGTTATCTGCGAGGGCTTTAGCGCAGAGTGGTGCGAGATTTCGAGGTCTATATCCATCATATCCGAGAGGTCGTAGTTCGAGACGGAGCCGGAGACGACCACCTTCATCGTATCGGCGAGAAACGCGCAGGCGTGATGATGATTGTGGAAGAACGGATAGGCGGAGAAGAACGAACTAGAGTGCGGGTTCTCGACGTGCTGGTCTAGCGCGACCAACCCTTCGCGCCGCGCCATCATGAACATATCGTAGAGCATTTTCAGGAGTTCCATGTACTTGGGCTTTGTGTAGGGGTTTCCCTTCAAAAGACCGATACCCGACTTTATCGTCGTGATAAGGGGCCCCATGCCGTTGGATACCAGTACGCTTCCTAGCGACGCGCCGCCAATGGTAATAAACTCTGATATCTGGATGAGAACGGCGATACTTCCGCCCGCCATCGTGTAGCCTAGTATGATACTTCCGAACACTACGCCAAAACCGATAAGTACGAACATGGGAGTAGGCTCCTACCTGTTGAAATTTCCCTCCATGGGATTCCGCCGAACAGCGAAATATCGGTGAATTCAGGTAATTTCTACAGAGGCAAGCGGGCGGAATCGGGTTATAATATAGAAAATCAGGTAATTGTTCCAGTTTATTGAGTAACGAAAATTTCGGAGGTTTTCCCCTTCGCACACTAATCTCGCCCCCGTCACGCGCCGATAATCAAACCGAATTAGGTTCGCTCTCTTGGAGGATAATAATGTCGCTATTAAGCAAAGTATGGAGTTTTGGGCGCAATGAGCAGTACGACCGCGCTCTGCGCCTCTTTGACCAAGGTTGTTATGAAGACGCAATCGTCGCTTTTGAGCAGGTAAACCCAGTAGGGCAGAATCGCCGCGACGCATTTACCGAGCGCTTGAGCCTGTTCTATATCGCCGAATCTTACGCGCACCTCGGTCAGAGCGCCCTGCAAGTTCAGCAGTGGGCGCGGGCGGAGGACTGCTACCGACACGCCCTCGCCATTCACCCGCACTACGCCGATTTGAACTTCAATCTCGCCCTCGCCCTCCGTCATCAAGGCAAGCGACAAGAGACGATAGATACCCTTATGACGGCTATCGCTATCAACCCGAACTACGCCAAAGCCTACCTCTTGCAGGGCGTTGCGATGTACGAGAACGGGGAGTATGCGGAGGGGTTGGCGCAGATTCAGTCGGCTTTGGAGCAGGAGCCGGGATACCGTAAAGACCTCTTCGAGCATGGAATGCAGTATCATTACGACGGTAATCACGCCTCTGCGGCTATCGTCTTTGATAAAATCTCGCTAACAGAGGTGGACAGAATTCAGTTTCACCTACAGTTGGGAGCCGACCTTCTGCGACGTGGTTTCTACGCGCCCGCCGTTACGGAGTTTGAGAAGGCGTTGGAGATACAGCCCCGCTATGCCGACATCCGCAACTATCTCGGCGCGGCGTTTCATGCGATGGGCAGAACGCAGGACGCGATAGAGGCGTTTCGTCAAGCCCTTAGCGTAAACCCGCGCTATATCGACGCGCTTCTGAACCTTGCCATTGTCTACCGAGATATGGGAGAGCGAGACAAGGCGCATAGACTGTTTGAGCAAGCCCTTAGCGTGGAGCCTCAGAACCCTATTGCGCTACAGAACCTGAAACGCGCTATAGAGCCGAACCTGGCTCTGAGTACGACAAAGCCCTCAGATAGGAGCGCGGCGTAACAGGCTACGCCTCTCTCTCCTACCCTCTTCGCAGGGGGAAGGGAATGCGACCCCTCTCCAACCTCTCCCCGAAACGGAGAGAGGCGAATGCCGATGTCAGAAGGCTTCCGCGCTCCTCAAAAGTCGGCGAAAACGGAGTATCGCAAGTCTCCCCTTTGTGAGTAAGAGTTCAGCGCTTATGCCCGCGAAGCGAGTTCACTCTAGCAGGTAACTCTCGATGGTTTTCATCCGCCCTATTTCTCACTTGAAGTAGTAGACGAATAAGCGTTGAAATCCAAGAGTTACTTGGAAGGGTTATGGGAGTAAAAACCGCGAAACACGCGAAACACGCGAAAAAAATGCACCAAGCCCCAAACTTGGAACCACTCGCACAGGCTTCCCAATCTCAAACGACAAAAACTCCTCTCCTTTGC
>CAIJLM010000178.1 GCA_903821495.1 uncultured Chthonomonas sp.
ATAAGGATTTTTCTAAAGCAAAAGTGGCATATGCATTTCAAGAAAGTGTTGTGGCGGCTATGCCTGATACGCCTATCTCTAACACGCTAGAAGCCGCTGAGAAGTACGTTGAGCGCGGGTATTCCGTAGTGCCGATACCCTACCGAAAAAAGGCTCCTGTTATCGAGGAGTGGCAAAAACTACGCCTTGCGCCGGAAGAATTGCCCTCTCGTTTTGGACGGCAACAGCAAAACATCGGCATCCTGCTGGGCGAAGCGTCGGGCGGGCTTGTAGACATTGACTGCGACTGCCCGGAAGCCATTCGAGCCGCCGCTCGCCTCCTCCCGTCCACAGGCATGAAGAGCGGACGCAAGAGCGCGCCGCTCTCCCACTACTGGTATACGCTCAAAGAAGAGACGCTTCCAAAAACTCTTCAGTTTCGTGATGTCGGTAAAAACGGAGTCGGCAGTGGCGATATGCTTATCGAGTTGCGTTCCAACGGGACGCAAACCGCTGTCGCGCCTTCCGTGCATCCAGAGGGCGAGTCTTATGTCTGGCATGGCGAAGAGCCTGAGACTGTCGAAGCGGCTACGCTAATTCGCGCTGTGCGACGTGTCGCGGCGACCGCTCTTCTGGCGCGACACTGGCGCGAACGAGGAAGCAGGCATAGTATCGGACTGGCTCTCGCGGGGTTTCTTCTGAGAGGCGGGATGTCGCTAGAGGACGCTTCGGGCTTCGCAGGGCTGGCATCCGAAATCGCAGGGCATGAGGATGTTGCGGACAGGGTCAACGCGGTGAGGGATACGGCGGGGCGCATTCAGCGCGGGGAACCCTGCACCGGCTACGCCTCCCTCAAGGACTGCCTGCCTGAAAAGGTTGTTGCGAAGTTAAGCGACTGGCTCGGCTTAACGCAGTATGAGGGGGTTCTCGGAGGGCTGGACGAGCGAACTGGCGTGAACGCCGAACATGAGAGAGATGCACCCCCGAAACTGATATTGCAACGGGGCGCAGAGGCGGCGCAGTGGGAACGGCTTATACCGTTTGACGAGTTCGCGGTTCCAGAGTTTCCAATGGACGCTCTGCCGACATGGGCGCGGGATATGGGAGAGGCGATAGCGTTGGCGACGGAGACTCCGCCCGACCTGCCGGGAACGATAATCCTATCCGTCTTAGCATTGCCCGTCTCGCGGCTTGCCTCTCTGAGCGTGGAGGCGGAATGGAGCGAACAACTCAATCTGTACACGGTGGTCGCCATGCCGCCCGGTTCTCGAAAGAGCGCAGTGTTCTCCAAAGCGACGCGCCCCTTAGTAGATTACGAAAGCAATCGCAACGAGGCTATGCAAGAGCAGATACTCCAATCGGAAGCGGAGTTGGACATCCTGAACAAGCGACTGGATAAAGCGAAGAAAGACGCGGCGACGCTCAAAGACCCTCTCCAGCGAAAAGAGGCGAAGCAAGAGGTTCACGACACTATCCAACAACTGAGCGAATTCGTTCCCGTAGTCGCCTTGCGGCTCGTAGCGGATGACGCTACGCCGGAGAAGATGGTCAATCTGCTGGATGTTCAGGGAGGGCGGTTGGGGCTGTTCTCTCCCGAAGGGGGTCTCTTCGAGATGATGGCTGGGCGATACTCGGAAAAGGGGAATTCTGGCGGACTGGATTACTACCTGAAAGCGTGGTGCGGCGACCCTATCACCGTTGACAGGGTGTGGCGGAAGGGCGATAGAGTGGACAATCCCGCCCTGACGATAGGGCTAACCGTTCAACCGGATGTGCTACAGGGCTTTACGGCGCGCCCCGCGTTTAAGGGGCGCGGACTGCTGGGGCGTTTCCTGTACAGCCTGCCTAAGAGCAATCTGGGGTATCGCACGGGCGAAACTGTAGAGATACCCGCGAAGGTGAAAGCGACCTACGCTTCGCGTCTGGAAGCTCTCTTGCAACAGGGGGAAGCGCCGCAAGCGGAGCCATTTGTATTGAGACTGGAGCCGGACGCGCTGGTGGCTCTCAAAGCGTTTCAAGCGGAGATAGAGCCTCTTATGCGTTCGGGTTCCACGCTGGGACATATCACGGATTGGGGCGGAAAGATAACAGGGCAGACGGCGCGGATTGCAGGGATATTCCACGTCGCCGAGTACGGGACGGAGCGTCTTGCGGTCAACGCGAACACGATGCGAAACGCTATTCGCGTCGCCCGATATTTTATAGAACACGCACGAGCCGCCTATAACGTTATGGGCGCGGATGCGGAAGTGGAGGGCGCAAAGGCGCTCTATGAGTGGACGAAGGCGTTGGCGGAGCCGTCGTTTATAAAACGGGACGCATTCAACGAACTTCGCTCCCGATTTCGCACTGTTGCGGAGATGGAGCGTCCGCTGGAAATACTCTGCGAACGCGGCTATTTGCGGGAAGCGCAACGGGATGCGCCTCCCCAACGCGGGCGACCTTCCAGCCCTGTATTTGAAATCAATCCCGCCGCGCAGAAATCGCACAATACGCACAAATCGGAAATGGAGGGACTCTCGGGGAATTCTGCGTTTTCTGCGATTTGTGCGGGAGGGTTTCCAAATCAAAATCGGGAGGTGTGGAGACCATGAGTCCAGAGACGTTTATCCAATCGGCGCGGCGATGTGGCATAGAGTTCAGCCTTGAGAACGGCTCTCTGCGCGTGGATGCGCTACCCGCGACATTGACCGAACGGCGCAAGAGCCTCATACGCGAACATAAGGACGCGATAGAGGGTTATCTTATGTTCGCGCCCGACATCGCGGTCTACAGGGTGTTGCAGGGAGAGGCGAGCGAAGAGACGATACTGCCCCTGCTCAATGCCCCTGAGACGGACGATAATCTGCGACTATGGATACAGCGGGCTTTGGAGGGCTGGCGCTACCACGACAGCGGCTCCCCTGCCCCGCCGCCCGCATGACCGCTTTCAGGGTCGAATTCTAGCCCAAACAGGGCATTTTGAAAAGGTTTGCAAAGAAATGAAAACCAATTCAGGCTTCACTCCAAAACAAGAGGCGGCGTTGGCGGCTATCCTCACAGAGGTCACCAACGAGCAAGCCGCGAAAGTGGCGGGTATCTCCGTTACGACGCTCTGGC
>CAIJLM010000179.1 GCA_903821495.1 uncultured Chthonomonas sp.
CGATCTGCGGAGGGGACTTTTACTACGGAGAGAGTGGGATTCGAACCCACGGAGCCTTGCGGCTCACGGCTTTTCGAGAGCCGCACCATCGACCACTCGGACATCTCTCCTTATAGGAACCAATGGGAATGACTGCCCTCGGAGAGAATCGAACTCCCGACGCCCTCCTTAGGACGGAGGCGCTCTATCCACTGAGCTACGAAGGCGCAGAGAGGCGCACACCCCATAATAGAAAAGACCTCGTTTGCCAAGTGGCAAAAAGGTCTATGCTTTCTAAGAAAATGCGCCCGAAGAGATTCGAACTCCCGGCCTATAGGACCGCAACCTATCGCTCTAATCCACTGAGCTACGGGCGCATAACAATAGACGAACTCGTCAGTATTATACAACGGGAGAGGCGATTCGTCAAGGAAAATTCTTGCGAAGGGCTTCCTCGCCTCTCTTTTTATTCTCTCAAAGGTTTTCAGAGAGCGAAGCGACCCTCAAAACGAGTCCTGTATCCCGCCTCTTGCAGAGAGAAGCGACGTATTTGGTTTGAGGCTCTGTCCCGGCGTTAGGCTTGTCCGTCTATTCCCGCTACGCAGTACCACTCCCTCCACCGTCACCTTTTCCACTACAATCCCTCCTGGCAAGCGTTCGCCCTCCGTTAGGTAGAACGTTTTGTCGCCCATCTTGAGAATCGCCATAGATTTCTCTTGCTCGATAGTCCCTTTCAGCGAAATCTCCGTTGCAATCTCTTGCGCGGGTTGGCTAGGAACACTCACTTTCATGGGGGGCAGTACTGAAAGCCCTCCGCCGAACTCGCCTTGCGTAACGCGCCGCGCCTCTTTTACAGGCTTATTTGTCGGGGCGGACGCGACCTGAGCGGAGGGCGCAGATTTCGACTCTGTTCCTGTCACTGGGCGGAACGGGTCTGAGGTCAGTAGTATGGGAGCGCTCTCATCCTGATTCAGAGACTGTACGTCGCCTACTTTCGGAGAGCTGGACGCAACCTGCCTACCCGCCACAGGCGCGCCGCTTGCCGCAGACGCGGCGGGAGCGGAGGCGGAGGGCGGCGGAACCGTCTCAGCCTGCGCTGGAGGCGCGCCGTGCAGGAGGCGCGAAAACACAAACACAAGGCAACCTACCGTCGCGATAGTCATCACTATCAGTTTAGGCTTGTCTTCTGGGCGCACATTCGTTTGTAGAGCCATTTTGTGTACCTTCTTTCCTTAATTACCCTAATTACCCGTGTCTTTTACGATGCGCGGCGTAATGAATATCATAATATCGCTTTTACGCCGACTTGTTGACCTGTTCTTAAAGAGTTCCCCCACTAGCGGCAGTTTCGATAGAAGCGGCACCTCCTGTAGCGTGCGCGAAACCTCTTCGCGAATCAGTCCGCCGATAACCACTGTCTCGCCATCCTTTAGCATGACCGTCGTTTCTGCTTCCCGCGTACTGGTCTGGGGGAGGCTATCCGCGTTGATTCCCGTCACTGTGCTTACTACGGGATGCACGCGCATCGTGATTCTGCCGTCGCCATGCACACGCGGACGCACTAGCAGAATTATCCCGACAGGAAACTCTAATACCTGAATGTTAGTTCCTGTCAGCCCCGCTTGAGAGATACGAGTGCGAAGGGTGTCTCCGATAAAGAAACTCCCATCCTCATTATCTATCACCTGAATACGCGGGTCGGCGAGGAGTTTCGCCTCCTTGTTTGTCACCATCGCGTTAATGGTCGCCATCGCCTGAAAAGGAACCCTGCTAAACGTTCCAAAAAGTTTGCTCGCCACGCTAGTCTGCGCCAAAGGCACTCCCGTTGTCGTGTCTAACGGAGTTCCTACTGGAGTCTCTCGTGCAGTAAGAGGAGACCAGTTCCATGCGACCCCCAGTTGCTCCGCCTTTTCGGGAGAGGTATCCACAACCTTAACCTCCACCATCACCTGCTGAGGAGGTGTGTCTACCTGCTCCATCAGATGAATAGCCGCCTCCATCTCCAAAAGGCTACCGCTCAATATCAGGCTTCGGGAACGCTGGTTCTGCTTCTCTTTGTAAGCCTCTGCGCTTGTGTTTTCGTCGCCCTGAGCCGCCGCGCCGCCACCTCCGCCGGAAGCCCCTCCTCCTCCTCCGCTACCGCTACCGCCACTGGTGTTGAGCAAGCCCATGAGCGGTTGAAAGCGAGGATTCGTTGGCGCTAAGGGGGGCGGTCCAATAATCACTTGAAGTTTGGGAAAAGCTTTCGTAATCATGTCTTGAAGCACTACCGCGCTTCCGTAATGCACCTTGTATATTTTGAACTCGCGAACGCCGCCCTCCCCCTCCGTCGGCTTGTCCAGACGCTTTAGCGCCTCTCTAACCTCTTCCAGTATCGCTTTGGGGGCGGTGATGCTCACGGCTCCGCCGGGCTTCTCGCCATTGCCAACGACATCAATACGCAGTCTGGGGTAGGTAGATTTGAGGAACGCATCCAACTTGCTCGATACGAGGTTGTGTATCGTGATGACCTCCGTCCGCAAGTCCTCTTTCGCGGGAGCTTTGTCCTGCTCCATAAGGAAAGACTTCGCAATCGCGATGTCCTCCTCCCCGCCTATGAGTAGCACAGAGTCGCTAATCGCTTTCGCAGTAAGGAAGGGCAGAACGCCCTCCAAATCCTTGACCGCCTCTTGCGCTGAGAGGTATTTCAGCGAAACCCGCGCCTTACTCCCTGAAGCCTCCATCACCTGCTTCATCTCTGCGGCGGTAGCGACAATATAACTCTTGCCCACAAGACGATAGGTCATTCCAGAGGCGGACGATACCGTTTTCAGAGCCTCCTCCACCGTACTTGCCGTAAGGTTCATAGAGAGCGAGCGGTGTGTGGCGCTAGCGAGAACGATGTTCGCGCCCGTCTTTAGGCTGAGGGCGTGAATAATATCCGAGACCTCCGTATTATCAAAGCGAAGGCGGATGGTTTTCATCTCCGTTCGCTTCTCTGCGGGCGGGTCTTGACGCGCCAACGAGGGGCGCGGACAGAACACGGCTCCAATGGTCAAAAGTCCTAGAGTGTAGATTCGTGTTTTCATGGCTTTACTGCCTCATGTTTCGGGTTAGGCTCGATTGGGACGACGGGTTTCGCTCTATTTACGTCGGCGGATGGCGCGGACTTGCCTTGCGCTTCCGCCTGCTTCTCTACATCGGTGGGAGTGCGTACATAGCGGACTAGCGAGAAAGAAGCCAGCGTGCTGGGGTACTTTGTGTCGCGTGTCCAACGCGCCTGCTGTATGGTCAGGAGTCGCGGGCTAAGTTGCAGTTTGTAGAGGAAGTTCCGCACTTTCGGGTACTCCCCGCGGATGTCTATCGTACTGCTTACAGGTAGGGTATCTATCGGTAGTTTGCCTCCGGTAGCGCCTGCGGCGGGAGTAGAGGTCGGGTTGCCGCCTGTAGCCGCGGGAGTTGCGCTAGTCGCGTTCGCCCACCGCGTAATCTCCGTTCCCGTTTCAAAGGCGTACTGGCGTAACATATTCAGAAAGGCTCCCTGCTCCGCTTTGGACTGAACCTCGGAGGGGTGGCGCTTGAGAACAAATTCGCGGTCAGCCTGTTGCAGTTGGGCTTTCACCTGCGCGACCTCTTTCTGCGTATCCTCGAAGTCGGTTCTCAAGTGCGCGAGTCGCGCCTTCTGCCCTAAGTAGAGTAGCCCGCCCACGCCAAGCGCAATAAGCGGGGCGAGGACGACAACGGCGTTGTAGGTGGATACTTTTTTCATAACGCGCCCGTCACTTTCGTTAGAGGCTCTCCCATGCCCGCAAGGTCGGAGGAGATGAGGAAGTGAATGGAACTCGGCTTGCCCGGGTCGCCGTTACGGGTGTAGGACTCTACGACGGCGTTTATAAAAAGGGGAGAGCGTTTTAGCCCTTCCAGAGCCTCAATGGTTCCCTTCTCCGCCGCGCTGTCTCCGATGAGGTTTACGTGTCCCGCCTGCGTAACGCTCACCTCCGTTAAACCAACGTGCGGCGAGGTCGCTAATGCGATAGCGTCCATAACGCGGGGATAGGGGAAGCCATCGCCTTGAATGGTGTGCATGAGGTTAATCGTCGCCTGTTGCGAGTCGACCACTCTCTGCTTCTCTTCCTTATAGCGGCTGAGTTCTCCTTTAACATGGCTCACCTTGTGGTCGTACTCGTTGGCTTCTTTGCCCACCCTTACGCTAGAGAGGGTGATTAATATCAGTAGCGCGATAGAGAGGGCGAGAGAGAGAGTCGCCTTTTTACTCACCTGCTTCATCTGGCGTATTTCGTGAACGTAGACGCGCAAATCGAAGCAGGGAACCTCAAGCGGCTTGGGGGTTTGATAGTACATGGCAAGCCCCGCCGCGCCCACGTAGCGCAGAAGAGCCTCCTCAGATTTCGCCCCGACCTTCTCTGCGAACTCTTGCAGATTGTCGAGCGTAATGATAGAGGCGGGAACCCCCAACCTGCTGGCGAGCATCTCTGGCAGGCTTTGCAGGGTGACTCGCGAGGTTATCACGATTATCTGCTGTATCGGGTTCTCTCGCCGTCGCCGCTGATAGTACTCTATAGAGCGTTGCAGCTCCATGAGGAGAGAGTGGAAGCCTGTGGCGCGTTTAGGAAGCCCCTGTTGCGCCGCCGTCGCGAACGGACTCTCCAAGCCAATATCGAACTGAGGAATCTCCTCCGTAGCGAGAGGCGACTGCTCCTCTGTACTACTAAAGAGCGTCTCGCCGTTGATGTCGAGGCGGCGGTATATCTGAATGACCCCCTCTTCCACGATTGCGACTTCAATATCGCCGCTTCCTACCGACACCCAGAGAGTCGGCTCGGTCATAGGATGAGAGGCGATAGAGGCGCGATACATGGCGAGGGAGATAGGCTCTATGGCGAGAAGATTGAGACCCGACATCATCGCCACATCCATATAACTCTGCGAGACTGTGGTGTCGGCGGAGAAGACGATGGTGGGCAGAGGGGTGGTGTCTTCCGGCGTGTCGGGGCAGATC
>CAIJLM010000180.1 GCA_903821495.1 uncultured Chthonomonas sp.
CTCTAAACTCTGAGGGAAGTTCCCGTTATGTCGCCGTCGCAAGAGTTCAGGGTTGCGGGAATGAACTGCGAAATGGGGATGCGAAATGCGATGAGTCCGCGAAAAACGCGAAAAGGCGCGAAAGGCAATGCACAATGCAAAGCAATGCGGAGAACGCGCCAAATTTTCTAATTTCAAACCACTAACCTCCTCTCCTAATACTTCACGCGGGTCTGCCCCTACTTACGGATGATGAGCGTTCGCAGTATAATTGAGATAACGGAGGCGGTTGAACGCTAGGCTTTTGACCTAAACCGAGTGGCTCTATCCAACGATAACCACTTTGCGCTCTAGTCACCCCTTCCCGCGCCGGGAAGGGGACGGGGGTTAGGTTCCCCAAAAGTAATTCAACATGGAGCGCTCTCTTACTCCCTACGCGCCGCCAGAGTCACCATAAGCGTTATCGTATCGTTCCCGCGCTTCACCATCACCGGAACCTTATCGCCGGGCTTGTACTGCTGTAGGGCGATGGTGTAGTCCTCTACGTTCTTCACGCTCTTCTCCCCAAACTTTACGATGATGTCGCCCTGCTTCAGCCCGCCTTTATCCGCCGGACTGCCTTCGCGCACTCCGTCCAGCAGAACGCCTACCACCGTTGCAGAGTAGTTGGGAATCGAGCCGAAGTAGACTCTGCCCCCGCGCCCCGCTCCCGTACTCTGCGCCGTCTGCACGGGCTTTTGGAAGGTGAGCGAGGTTGGGAAGTTGGCGGTTCGCTCAAGGCAGTTCGCCACGAGTTGTATCACCTTCGCCTCGCCCTCAAAGTTGATTTTGTCTACTGTATCCGTAGGGGTGTGGTAGTCGGGATGAAGCCCCGTAAAGAAGAAGAGGACGGGCTTGTTCTGCAAAAAGAACGAGAAGTGGTCGCTAGCGCCGAATCCGTTGTCGCTACTGCTGATTTTGATTCCTAGCCCCTCGTTTGCGGGCATGAAAATCTCCTTCCACTCCTTCGCGGTTCCAGTTCCCCCCAGAATCATCTCGTCGTTCTTCATGCGCCCAATCATATCCATATTGAGCATAGCCGTCACGCGCTCCAGCGGCAGTATCGGTTTGCGCGTGTAGTAGGCGGAGCCGAGTAGCCCCATCTCTTCGCCGCTAAAACACATCAGGATAAGCGAGCGTTTGAGGACAGGGCGATTCGCGCCGGAACCCCCGAAATGCGCGGCGAGCATGAGAACGCCCGTCGTGCCGGAGGCGTTATCGTCCGCGCCGTAGTGTATCATCGGCTTACTGGAGCGTGAGAGCGAGCCTGCGCCCCCCATACCGAGGTGGTCGAGGTGCGCCCCTACAATCACGACTTCGTTTTTAAGAACGGGGTCGCTTCCCTCAAGAAAGCCTATCACATTCGCCGTCACTTTCGTCTGCGGCGGAACGTCGGTCTGTAGAGAGACCTTGACACTCAGAGCGCGGGAGACCGTTTCGCCCCTATCGGCTTGCGCCTTCGCAGAGTCGAGAGCGCCTGCGCCAAGCCACTCCTCCGCCACCGCATAGCGTACCCGAGCTATCGGGATGCCGGAGTGCGCCGAGGTCGCGTCGGTGAAACGAGTTAGGTCTTGCGGGTCGCTCTCTTTTGGCAGAACCACAATAACGGCTTTCGCCCCCGCCTCTCGTGCATTGAAGGCTTTGCGTCGCATATCGCCAAACTCTGTAAGTGGGCTATTCGGGGCGTTTCCGGGCGTTCCCGCCAGTAGAAGGACGACCTTATCCTTTATCTCAACGCCCTGATAGTCGTCGTGATTCGCTTTCGGCTCGTGAATACCGTATCCCGCGAAAACAACTTCGCCCTGCGCTTCGCCGGGGGCGGAGAGAGTGGAGGGCTGGAAGTCCTTCTGGGCGCGATATTTCGTCGTCTTGCCGTCATGCTCTACGCTTAGGCGGCTCCGCTTGCCAAGCGTTCGCCCCGCGTTGAACGTAAAGGGCTGAAAGTAGCCGCTACCATCTATGGGGGCGTTAGGGTCGTTCTGGCGACGTGTACCGAGGGGCTTGAGACCGTAGTTCGCGAACTCTTTCGCGATATAACGCGCCGCCTTCTGGTTGCCAATGTCGCCGCTCCCGCGTCCGCGCAGTTCGTCTGAGGCGAGGTATTGTAGATGCTCTTGCACCCTCTCCTTAGAGAAAGCGGACTGCGCCGAAGCGGGAAAAGCCCCGATGAGCGCGACAAGCGCCAGCGCAGAGACGCGCCATACTGTTTTATGTTTTGCGAACACTATGAGTTCTCTCCTTATATCTTCCACTCGCGTAGTTTGTCCATTACTGGATATGCCGTGAGGTCTAGTTGAATAGGCGTTACCGAGATTTGCCGATTTAGCACGGCGTGAACATCGGAGCCGGGGTCGGGCTCCCCTTCGTGTAGGTTGCCGTACTGCCAGTAGTAGGGGCGACCTGCGGGGTCGTTACGCGCCACAATTCTATCCCTATATTCGCGCCGTCCCTGATGGGTTATCACCGCGCCCGCTATCTCCTCTTCGGGAATGGCGGGTACGTTCACATTGAGAAATGTGTGCGGGGGGAGCGGGTCGTTGAGGAGCTGTTGGGCGATAAAACCCGCAAAACGCGCCGCCGTCTGAAAGTCAGGGACTTGCCCGTCTTCCCGTCTGTCGAGGGCGAGCGATATAGCGATAGCGGGTCGATTTAGAATTGCGGCTTCAAACGCCGCCGCGACGGTTCCGCTATAGGTCACATCCCACCCTAGGTTGGAGCCGAGATTAATGCCCGACACCACGAGGTCGCACTCTCCTTCACAGACTACATCCAGCCCTAGTATCACGCAGTCGGTGGGTGTGCCGCTAATCGCAAAGCCGTCCGAACCGTCGGCTAGTTTTACAGGGGTGATGCGGAGAGGTTTGTGGAGAGTCATGCCGTGTCCCGCCGCGCTACGCTGTCTCTCTGGCGCAACCACCCTCACCTCTCCCAGCGTCTCTAGTATCTGTTTGAGGGCGAGTATGCCGGGCGCGTGTATTCCGTCGTCATTCGTGAGCAGTATCCGCATGGTTCTCCCGTTCTTCATCAAGACAAAATTTTCCGCTCTCTTCTTGTAGCCCTTCTCCGCACAACCCTAGGAGGAATGAGGCGCGATGCCGTCGAACTACAAGGTTAGAGTTCTATGTTCTATTTTGACACAAAATCGAGAGGTTAGAGACTTATGGCGACTCGTAAAGTTAAGATTGGGATGATGTCTTTCGCCCATATGCACGCATGGAGCTATGCGAAGAGCATAGCGAACCGCGACGACACCGAAATGGTTGGGATTGCCGACCACGACCCGGTACGCGCCGCTCAGATGGCGCAAGCGCTTGGGACAACGGCTTTTGAGAGTTATGAGAGCCTACTCTCCACCCCCGGATTAGAGGCGGTGGTGATATGCTCTGAGAATGTGCGTCACCGCGCTCTTTGCGAGATGGCGGCGCAGGCGGGCAAGCACATCCTCTGCGAAAAGCCCCTCGCTACGAGCATGGAGGATGGGCTGGCGATGATTGCGGCGTGCGAACAGGCTGGAGTTCAGTTGATGACGGCGTTCCCATGCCGGTACTCGCCCGTGATGCAACGCCTGAAAGCGACCCTTGAGAGCGGGAGCGCGGGCGAAATCGTGGCGGTGCGCGGCGCGAATCGCGGACGCAACCCCGGAGGTTGGTTCATCAACAAAGAGGAGTCGGGCGGCGGCGCGACGATGGATCATACCGTCCATGTCACCGACCTTATGCGCTGGATGCTGGCGGACGAGGTGCAAGAGGTCTACGCAGAGGTGAGCAATAATATCTCGCACCAAGCATTCGACGATGTGGGGTTCCTGAGCCTTCGCTTTGAGCGTGGCGTGTTCGGCACGTTAGACGCTTCGTGGTCGCGCCCGAAATCGTTTCCGACGTGGGGCGATGTGACGCTGGATGTGGTTACAGAGCGCGGCACTCTCTCGATGGATATGTTCGCGCAGAACCTCGTCCTCTACTCTGATAAAACGAATAGCGTGACGTGGCACAACTGGGGCGGCAATATGGACGATGGTCTGATAGGCGCGTTTGCCAAAGCGGTGCGCGAGGAGTCCCCTGTCCCGATAACAGGGCTGGACGGTCTCAGGGCGGCGGAGGTGGCTTTCGCCGCCTATCGCTCGGCGGAACTACACGCCCCTGTGACTTTGCGCTGACCTGTTTAACCTCAAAATTGAAGGAGAGCGAACATAGTGTTTTACAAAATGCGTGTACTACCGGTTCTATTAGGCGCGGCGGCGCTGTTTTTACCGGTGATGGCGAAAGCCCAACAGTTGGAGGAGGATAGTAACGCCGTCGCCTCACACCCTACCTACCTCATCAATATAGATACGCCCTACATTCCCGCGAAAGGTCATTTTAATTTTAGCGCGGATGTGCGCCCCTTCGGGACGGCGGAGAACAACACCTACTCCACGCTAGGGCTAGAGTTCGGCTTTACGGATAGCATGGCGATTCTGCTTCGCGCTGGGGGCGCAACCCGACAACTTATCACGCCGGGCGCGGTTCCGCTCCTGTCGGGCGGGCGCGAATATGAGGCGGGAGTGCGCTGGATGTGGAGCCAGAAGGGGAGCGCGATGTTTGGCGTTGGCGCAAGCCTCCTGATTCCAAGCGGTCGCCCCGATAACCGAGCGGCGCTAGGCGGAGAGGCTCTGCTGGGCAGAAAATTCGGTAAGAACATCACGCTCTACGCTACGCCGAAAGCGACTTTTGGCTCTGCGCTACTCGCGACTCTGGGAGGGGGCGTACAGTTTCAGTTCGAGCCGAATATCGCGCTTATTGGAGACGTTCAGGTTCCGTTTATTGGGCAAAATGGCTTCGACACAACAAGCGGCGACACCCTTAAAAGGTCGCTCTGGGGCTTAGGGCTTCGCTACAACCCAGGCGTGTTCAGAGGTAAAATTAGCCTTGACTTAGGCGTTACCAACGGCATAGGGCGAACGCTTGGAATGTCCGCCTACAGCGCCACTGCGGGGAGCGCGGCGTTCTACTTCGGGCTGAATCTGCGCCCCTAACACTCATTTCCGAACTACATTTAAGGAGCCACTAACCTCACTTTGAAAGCCGAAAGCCCTATCTTCGCCGCAATTGACATTGGAACCAACTCGATTCGCCTCGCCGTAGTGCGAAAGGAGGCTGGGCAGGGCTTTACGACTCTGGCGCAACACCGCGAAGTCGTTCGCTTAGGCGAGGGGGAGTTCGACACCAATCAGATGACCCCCGACGCTATCAAGCGCGGCTCCCTTGTGTGCGCCAAGTTCGCGGAGGTGGCGCGGGGGTTCGGGGCGCAGGAGATTATCGCGTTTGCGACCTCCGCCACCCGCGAAGCCGAGAACCGCGACGAGTTTGTGGAGAGAGTGCGCGAACAGGCGGACATTGAGGTGCGCGTTATTTCGGGAGTGGAGGAGGCGCGTTTGATATGGCTCGGAGTCTCTAGCGGGATAGACCTCGGCAAGCGCAAAGCCATTCTCATGGACATCGGCGGCGGTAGTACAGAGGTCATTATCGGCAACAAGCAGGAGTACCTACTGCTGGACAGCCTAAAACTAGGGGCGATACGCCTCTCTAGCCGATTCTTCACCAGTGCGAAAGCCTACACCGCAGAGGAGTTCGCCCAAGCGCAGGAGTACGTCCGGGCTACAGCCGGTCAACTCAGCCGCAAGATAGGGCAGGTCGGCTTCGATATAGGCATGGGAAGCGCGGGAACTATCGTCACGCTGGGCGAAATTATAGCGCGGCGCAACCCAGAGGGTAGAGATGGGGCGGGGCGGCAACCCTCTTTCACTCTGCGAGACCTTCGCGCTACGGTGGAGACCCTCTATCGCCTACCCCTTGAAGAGCGACGCAGAGTTCCCGGTATGGACGCGAACCGCGCCGACATCATCGTGGGCGGCTCCGCTATTCTGCTTACTCTGATGGAGATGTTTCATATTGAGCGCCTCACGGTAAGCGAGCGCGGGCTACGAGATGGCATTCTGCTTGACCACACGCTACGCGAAGAGGAGGAGCGCGAGCAGTATCAGGAGGTGGGGGTGCGCCGCCGTAGCATTCTTCAGCTGGCTCGCGCCTGTAACTATGAGGGAGAACACGCTGCGCACACCTCTTTTATCGCGCTACGCCTGTTTGAGGAGTTGAAAAAACTTGGCGAACACGACTACGGGCTGGCGGAGCGGGAACTGCTCGACTACTCCGCCATCACGCACGACATCGGCAACTTCCTCTCTCACTCGAACCACCAGAAACACGCCTACTACCTGATTCGCAACTCCGACCTACTCGGCTTCAACGATACCGAGATTGATATTGTGGCGAATGTAGCCCTCTACCATCGCAAAGGCTTCCCCAAGAAAAAGCACGAAAACCTCATGAATCTGAGCAAGGCGGAGCGTCGTCTAGTAGCGGTTCTTGCGGCGATTTTGCGTGTAGCGGAGGGGGTGGATAGAAGCCACCTCCTGCTCGTCAAGGATATTCGGCTAGAGCGCCTCTCCAACTCGCGCCGCTATCTGCTCACGCTCTTCTCTGATGCCGACTGTCAGATGGAGATATGGGGCGTGCAGAACAACCGCGACCTGTTCGAGTTCCTGTTTGAAGCCCCTCTCCATATTCAAGTCGTTCCCCTCAGCGAGGCTCCTAAACTCGCCACGTGAGGCAATATCCGCCCTCTTTTCTAATAGAGGTAGGAGGCGATACTATGCAGTCTCGCGCCCAATGGCTCACTCTATTCGGTCTCGTCACTATCCCTATCGCGATAATGGCTCTCTCTGGCGCGGGTGTCCTACGTCTGCGGCAGGTGAAAGCCCTCTTTGCGCCCGACAAATCCCTACAAGCGACTCTCCGCCTTTCAGGAGTGAAGCAGTCTGGCAAAGATTACATCCCCGAAGACAACCTTAACGCTATCTTAGGGCGCTACCGCAACGAGTCGGCGGAGATGGAGGTTGCGTACACGCTTGCGCTTATGGAGCGAACGGACGAAGGGAGAGACGGCGTAAGAGCGCTTGCGACGGTGGTGAAGAAGCGAGGTTATACGAAAGAGTTTTGCGCCCATATTCTGCGCCATGCCGTATCGCTTACTCTGTTGGGAGGTAGAAGCGAAGTCTACCGCCTATATGGAGCGACACCCCCCTCAATTTTGAAGCATCCTATGAACGAACTCCCGATGGAGGTTTACGACGCGATTTTGCAGGGCGAGAAACTAGACCCCGACAACGCTTTTTTTCCTCTGATGAGAGCGATTCTTACCTTCGCCACGCCGCTGGAAAACGAACCCGCCGCCAACGAGCAAGCCCTTTCCGCTATCCGAACCGCCGCGCAGAAGTCCCGCTACGAAGACTACACTTGGAACGAAGCGGAACTCGTCAATAAAATCTATACCTGCGCCTACGGAGAGCGGAGCGCCTATCAGAATGCCTTCCTTGAATCTATGATTGCAGTTCCTCAATTCCTTCAGTCTTGCAATCTGGGGCGCATTCTAACCTGTAAAGCCATTGATAGCGCAGAAAAAGGAGACTATAAGCAGAGTATCGCCTATAGGCGCGATATGTTCCGTATCGGTGGACTTCTTCAGAATTCGTCAACCGACCTCGCGAACGATACGGGTAACACTATGATAGAGACGGCTCTACAGCCGCGATTAAGGAAATCGACAACAGAAAAATACTCCGTCTCTGAAAACCGCGCCGAGACAGTAGCCTTTCTGAAACAGCATGGCGAATTGGGTCTCGCGCAGTGGGTAGTCGACAATGCGCCAATCGCTAAAAGCCGCTACTATGACGACAAAATAATGTCTCTCAGGATGGGTGTGAAGGAGAGCGACTACCTTGTCGAGTTTCGCTGGTGGCTTACGGACAGCCTATTGTGGCGCACGACCTTCAACCTGCTTCTGCTAACCTGCCTCGCGCTCTACTTCCTCCGCAACTCCGCCGAGAAAGCGGGAGTGGCGGTAGCAAGCGTAATCGTCCTCTTAGTCGTTACTGCGCTATGGCGCACTCAAACCCGATTCCTCGCCGACATGAGAGAAGTCGCCTTTTCCAACTACGTGCCGGAGGCGGGGGCGCTATCGCCCCTATTAGGCTGGGAGGGAGTGCAGTTTGAGGCGGCGATGTGGGGGATAGGGTGGGCGCTTCCGATACTTCTCGCCCTGCTTTGCGGGGGCTATAGCCTGATACGTAAGCGCCTCTTCTCACAAAGTCTCGCCACCGCCGCTTTGGTAAGCGTGGCGGCGCTTCTCTGGATAATCGCCTTTAGCCCCACTCCCAGAATTGAAGCGAGCATGAAGCGAGAGATGGCGCGTTACACCGTGCATGAGGGACGTTTCCTTTCGGAAAAGGCGGGGCGCAGGTGGATGAATACGCCGCCCGTACCGTATAAGATAGGGTATAGTGAGGACGAAAGAGAGACTCCTCTTACAAGAAAGGAGCGCGGGGCGGGAAGGCGCTGACTGATTTGCCCTACGCGGGGCAAGTCTACCGCGAACAGCGCTTCCTCGTATCGCCGGAAGGCGACAGTCCCTGCGTCATATTTTTTATGGACATCAACACATGGTCGCCGTTTCAGTCGGCGGAGGTTCAGGGGATTTGCCTTCACATGACAGATGAGGAGAGGCTCGCAACGGCGCGTCGCGCAGGACTTTATGGCGTATGGGTTATGGCGACATTCGCCATGCCTGTTGGCGTATTAACGCTCGCCTCTAATATCCCGTTACGTGTTGCGCTCATCGCCCTCATGCTTATTCACATCGCCGCTATTCCGACATGGATGAGTATGCAACGACGCTTCCTATGTTCTCTGGGCTGGGCGAAAGAGCAGGGCATAAGACCGGAGCGCCTTAAAATGTTTGGACTGCCCCGCCTGAAAGCCGCAAGAAAGCCGTAAGGAAGCCCTGCAAAGCGTTAGCCGCGACTCTCCTGCGAGAAGAAGTTACAGCGGAAGTAGAGTTCGTTCGCGAGGTCTTGGTCGAGGGTGGAGAGAAATCGCAACTGCTCTTTCGCCACTCCTTCGTCTCCCTGCTTATAGAAGGCTACCCCCAACCCAAAGTAGGCTTCCGCCGTTCCCGGGCGTAGGCGCAACGCCCGATGATAGGCTTCTATCGCCTCCTCCCACGCTCTACATTCGAGCGAAAGGTCTCCCAAACTCAGGTAGGCTTCCGGTAGGGCGGGGTCGTTTTCAATGGCTTGGCGGTAGGCATGAATGGCTTCGAGGGGGCGTTCCGTCTGTTGATAGACGCGCCCCAGCCCCAGAAACGCTTCGGGAAGTTCGGGAGCCAACTCCGTCGCCCGTTGATAGGCGCTCTCCGCCTCCGCCCACTCCTCCAAATCAGCGTAAGCCTGCCCCAAAAACGTCCACGCCTCCGCCCAACGCGGTTGCAAAGCGACAGCGGCGCGAAACGCGGCTATGGCTTGCCCCGCGTGTCCTAGATTCGTGCAGATAACTCCCGCAATGTAGTGTCCCTCCGCCCAGTTCGCATCCGCTTGCAGGGCTTTGCGGTAGAGGTTCAGACGCGCCCCCCAACGGTCAGGCGACTCGTAGTCCTCTCCCAAAAAGTAGGTCGCCTCCGTCCAGTCCTCCGCCAACTCTAGCGCCCGCTTATAGGCGATAACGGCATCCTCATGCTTACCGAGTTTCCCGCTCATCACAGCGGCTCCGAAAAAGGCTTTCGCCTCGAAGCGGTTCAACTGCGTGACGCGCCGATACGCCTCTAGCGCCTCTTCGTAGCGTTGCAGATGTTCTAAAGCGATAGCGAGACCCAAGTGCGCGTCAGGGTGATTCGACTGGCGTTCGATAGAGCGGGCATAGGCTTGCCGCGCCTCCTCAAAGCGGCGCAACTTCCGCAAACAGTCGCCCATACAGAGCGTAATTTCCGGGTCTCGCTCCCCCTTCTCAATCTGCGTAAAAATCTCTAACGCGCCCTCATAATCGCTCTCATCCATCAGGCGCAACCCGAAATCTTTGCTGTTATTACGGTTAGGGCTTTCCGACACTATTCACTCCTGCTTTCCAGAACGGGGCTATACCGTTCTCTTAACTTGCGACATCGCGTAGGAAGTCATCTCTTAGGTCTCTGCCAAGCGTGTCCACGTTCGGCGTTCGGAAAAGCGAATGCCGAGAACGCGCTCGAAGACCCCTTGCCGAAGAACTGTAGGTCGGCGAAATCGAGAAGCGCCGTCCAGTCTTGAAGGTTATGCTCGTGTCCGCCCTCGCGAAAACGAATCCCGATGCGCTCGCCCGCCCCCAAGAAATCGAAGACCTCTTTCGCGGCGGAGTGGGTTATCTGCGAACCTTCCGGGTTCGCCCAGTGGTCGCCAAGCGCTTCCGTGGTTAAGAGAGCGCGGGGCGCAATCAGCGCCTTGACCGTGTGCTGGTCGAAAGGAAGGCGGTCTACTTTGCCGACAAACTCATGAAAGCGCGGCGCGAACCAGAAAGGGAAGTTCTTGGTAATCGCCGTGATGTCTTCGCACTTGCCTATGAGAATACGATAACAGCCCGCGCCTCCGCACCCTGAGTTATTGGGAGCCGTCAGCGCGATGCGCGTATCCGTCGCGCCCGCCAGAAGCGCCGCCTTGCCCCCCCGCGAGTGCCCCGTCGCCGCGATATGTTTCCCATCCACGTTTGGGAGGGTGAGGAGGTAGTCTATCACGCGATGATAGCCCCATGCCCACGCCGCCAAGCGCCCGCCTGTGTAGTTCGGGTAGGCTTTATAGACTCCCGTTTGGGCGTTACTGTCTGAGGCTATCTCTTCCCGATTAAAAACCGCAAGCGTGTAGCCTCGCCCCACAACCTCTCGCACAATCTCCGGCTTGATGCGCCCCCAGTTGAGGTCGCCTGTAATCAGCGCAGGATGTCTGCCCTCTCCCTCCGGTTCTGAGAGGAAGAGATGGATAGAGACTCCCCCTTTGGGGCCCATGGTCAGCAGAATCTCCCGCTCCACGCCCCCCTCAATGGGATGAGAGGATAGTATCTGCGCCCTGATGTTGCGCGAAACAGGGGGCATTTCGCCGTACTCGTAGCGCAGTATCAGGCTGAGAAGGGCTTTGCGCTGGCGTTCCCAGTCGCGCTTTGATTGGATACGGAATCCATCAGGGCGTAGGAAGGGGTCGGGTAGTTCTGAAATAACGGGTAGCGCCTCTGCGGGAGGATAGGTTACGTCCTGCCCAAGCGTAGCCATTAGCCCCAAAGCGCACGCAGTTCCGATGCCGCTCCATAGCATTGTTGTTGTCTCCTCTGGTGAGAATTGGATTCGTCTCTCTGTGATTCCCCAAACGGAGCCGTTTTTCCTGTTTTGCTTTGAACTGTTTCCTGCGCCCAGATTTGGGA
>CAIJLM010000181.1 GCA_903821495.1 uncultured Chthonomonas sp.
CGCCGTCCCCTTATTAACTTCATACGCCTTCTCTGCGACGGTCAGCAGGGCGGTAGCCTCTTTGGTCTGCGTGTTCGCGAGAGCAATCGCTTCGCGCTCTTCGCCGAGTTTTAGCCACGCCTGCTTTACTTCGAGGGCGATACCCGCCTTTGTCTCGTCAAGAAGAGCCTCTAACCGTAGCGCCTGTATTTTCGCCTCCTGCGCGTCCTGTTTCGCCTTGCCGCCATCCCATATCGGCAAGCGAATCTCCACCGCCATCTCCATATAGTTCTGGTGAATCAGCGCCGTCGGGGTCTGTTGGGAGTACTGCCCACGCAGGTTTAACGAAGGGCGACTCTGTAGTTTCGCAAGCGTGATTCCCGCCTTCGCCGCGCTCAAGTTCAGTTCGAGCATCTTGATTTCGGGGCGTTTCACGAAGGCGTTCAGCGCCGCCGCGTCCGCTTTAGCCGGAATTTCGCGATTCTCTTGCGGGGCTTGCAGGTTCGTTTCCGCTTCGCTCGAACGCCCCAACAGGCGATTGAAGTTGAGACGCGCTAGGGTAAGTTCGTTTTCAGCGCGGTGTAAACCTGCTTTCGCCTCCGCAAGTTGCGATTCTGCGGTGAAAGTATCTACAGGACGCGCCATTCCCGCCGAGACCTGCGTCTGCACGAGCGTCTGGTAGCGCTCCGCCGCCAACACGCCGTCTTGTGCGATTCGCGTTCCCGCCTCCGCCCGCAACACATCCAAGTACGCTTTTCGCACGCTCCGCGCTATCTCATGGAGGTCGCGCCGATAGTCCCAATCCACTCCGCCAGACTGCGCGAGGTAGCGGGCGCGGGCTTCCTTCATGCCGGGCTGAAACAGGGTCTGCTCGAAAACAAAGCGGAGTTGCGTAGAGGAATCGGGCAGGAAAATGGCGGGGGGAGCGCCGGGAATCGCGAGGGATTTGGGGTAAGCCTGAATCGTTTCACCGATGGTCGCCGTGAGGAGAGGGCGGGCGATGGGCTTCTCTCTGTCCACCTTGACCTGCGCCGCGTCTCGCGTGTATCGCGCCACTAACGCGCCCCGCCCGTCGCGAATGGCAGCGCGAACCGCCTCCTCGATGGTAAGGGGGGGCAGCGCGTTCTGCGCGGTGAGGGGCGCGGCGAACAAAAGCAACACCGCGTAACTGAGGAGCGGCAGGAGGCGGGAAGGTTGTGTTTTGGGGGCTAATCTCATTGGTAATGTTGGGAAGGCAAGTTCATAACCCCTCCATAGCCCTCCACAAAATGGAGAAGGAACCTCCTGCCACTATACGTGAGAACTGAGATGCGCTCTTTCCCAAACGGGGAGGATGTACATTTTCACTTGTTAAAGTGCCTCTCACTATACTGACGGAGAGCGGTGGTAGCGCTTCGCATGGGTATATGTCGACGTGTTGAGACTCCAAGCCTGCCAAAATACGCTATTTATGGACCTGCTCGATAAAAACAAGCCCCTGCTTTCCTTTATATGGACCATCGGTCAACTCGACGTTTGAATATCCTACGTATCGTCCATCTGGAGTAGGAATATGGTCTTTGCTTGAGATAAGACGGGCATGGATGCGCCCTGTTAGTTTATAAATACCATGAACAATGATGCCTTCCTCTTCATGTGTAAGTTCTATGCCAGCAGTTGCGCGAACTCCCAAGTCGAATACTTTGCGTGACTTATACAAAAAAGTATAGTCTAGGCTCGTGTCATATATGCTGACTATGGGATAGTCTTTTGTTGTCTTCTTTGCCGTCCTTTCCTTTAACGGAAAGACACATTCCGCTAAGACATAGCCCTCCTTGCCCTTCTGAGTTCCATTACTCACACGGATATGTACCTTGCCTATCCATTGAGTATCAACCCTCTTAAAGTGGTTGATACGTGATAGTTCAACTGCTTGGGTTCCTGATGAAATTTTGACTGCACCATTCCCTATGGCTTTTATATCGGTTTTGTTTACGTCAACCGTATCTGCTCCCGGCTTTGCTGAACCTGCAACTCGACAAAACAAATCAAAAACGCTTTCCGAAGGAAAAAAGTAGATTTCTCTATCGTTACCCGTCGCATCACGAAGCATAACCGCCTTACCAACAGGTTTTGATGTCATCTGTGCTAGAAGGGCAGAGCGTATCCCCATAATGAACCCGAATAGCATCAAACTGAGACGTATGTAGCACATGACACGAGAATTCAATTGAAACGAAGTTGCTTTGTGCATCTCTGTAAATCCTTGCTATCTAGAGGGCGAAAAGGGGTGATGGGCAAGCGTCAGTAAGAACGAAAATGCTCATCTAGTCGGTCACTATATTTTTGTACAATCTGATTGACGTAGTGACCAACAGCCTCATGCACCATTGCAATATCTTTTTCGGTGGTAGGTTTTCGTTGGTGGTGTGCAAGGTTTACACGGAAAGGCTCAGTACTTTTGTATCGTTTGATAGACGCAATGGAGGTTTTCTTGCCTTCTTCGTATTCAAAACCACAGGTGCTAACTTTGCTGGCTATATCGGACAGAAGAATCGCCTGAACAACTTCTTGTTTGAGGTCATTTAGAAATGGGTCTATAGAAGAGTTGGGTGATTCAACGTGCAGTCGAATGCTGTTGGGGTCACGCTCTTGAACTTCCCAATGGACGCTGAAAAAGTTGCGCCCGTTAACGTATTCACCGCCGTTCTTTGACCAATCCCAATTTGAAGGTACGCTCTTTTCGAGGTTACCTCCCAATGATGTCCCTTGAATATGTTGCATTATCAGCCTCTTTCCTAATATTCTGAGGATTACCCTCTCTTATCGAAGGTAGTATTTAGTTCGCTACGCCCCTCAATTTTCGCGAAGGAGAGACTTTGACGACTCCATTCTCAATAGCCCTTGAGTAGCGCGAAAGTCTTTCAATACCGCGCCTTCACCAGCGGGAAGGTATCGCTATCGCCAAGCAGAAGGGTAGGATAGTTTAATCCCGAAAATCAACCACTTCTACTTCCATACTAGCATTCGTGATTTGTGGTAAATCAGAGTGCATTATTTCAAAGTGTTTCGCCGCTCCTGGTAGCAACGTGTCAGCACTATTCGTCATAGCCGAGTCCACTTCATTGCCGTTTTTATCAAAAAAATGCGCCATTGCCTTCCAATAGCGAACAGTTCGCGAACTATAATTCACCACATTCCCACGAACATAGAGGTAGTTTTCACCTCGCTCAGTTTTGTATTCTCCCATTTTCACCTTAGATTTGTCCGCCTTATCTTTAACCTCCTTCTCCAACAAGTTGTTTGAAGGTGGGGAGGTGTAAACACTAGAAAACGCCGCCCTGACTCGTTCAACGCGAACAGCCTTGTCGTATTCATTTAGAAGCCAAAGTCCAGCTCCTGCAAAAACAAAGAAGCCAACGCAACAGTTCAGGAAAGAGTTGCCACCTTTGAATTTTTTCTGCGCCTCTATTCGGACTTTTTCCTCTTCATAGATGCGCCGCTTCTCTTCTGGTGTTAGTTCTGGCATGGAATATACTCCTTATACTGAGCAGACATCATATATATCACTATACTCCCCCCGCCCAACTATCTTCAAAGGCTTTCAATCACCCCATCCAAAAAAGCCGCAAGGTTCTTCGCGGCAAATCCCGCACGCGCTCCGAGTCGTATCAGCGGGAGAATCTTGCGGGGGTGCAAGAGAAGGTGCGCGATGATTTTGCCTCTGTCGGGTTCGCCCTGCGCGTTCGTAAAGGCGTTGAAGTCGAGGGGAAGCGTATCGTCCACTACATCCGTGATAACTCTAACTGCCAGACAACGCACGCCCATCTCCTTCGCGGTCTTCATGGCGGCGAAGGTCTCCATATCCACCGCGATAGCGCCCGTCTGTTTAGCGCAAGCCCGTTTCTCGTCGCCAGTGGTCAACACCTTCTGAACCGAGGCTAGCTTGCCTTTCACGATTTTCAAATCGCTTACGGCGACGGAGGTAGCCGCAGATAAGAGCCTGGCATCCGCCTTAAAGACTTTCTTTGGCGCTTCGGAACTCGTCACGCTCTCCACCATGACCACCGTTCCTACGGGCAAATCTTCCTGCAAGCCCCCCGCAAAACCGCAGACAAGCAGTATCTCCCCTCTAGCGTCATCACGAAAAAGTAACTCCATCGCCTCTATGGTATTCGCCGCGCCCATCCCCGATATGGCGACGCGCACCTGTTTGGAAATCTTTGTGGCTTGAAACGCCCGCGCCTCGTCAGGAAGGGCGAACAGCACGGTAATATCGGAAAATATGGTAAGTTCCACTGTCGCCTAAACTGTCACCAGAGAAGGTTCGGTCTCCGCGTCGTAGGTCAGCGCCTTCACCTTGACCGCCTCCACCAAGTCTTCCGGCGTAGACAGCCCCGACGCGATGCCGATAACGTCCGCCCACACAAACTGCTCCGGCAGAAGTTCTTCGGCGTTCTGAACCTGTATCGTATTCGGGTTGTAGTGGCGGCAAATCGCGGCGAGTTCCACCGTGTTCGCGCTCGTGCGAGAGCCGACGACAATCATCAGCGGCACTCTCTGCGCGATTTCGATAGCGTCGTCTTGCCGATTCTGAACGGGGCGGCAGATGGTGTTGATAATGCGTATCTCCTTGCACATCATCAGCATTTCGTTCACGATTTTGTTGCACAGTTCCAGCGCATGAGTCGTCTGAAAGATAACCCCGATTTTTCGCATCAGGATATAGTCCGCTTTCGCCTCATGCAACTCCTCTATCGTATCCACCACGAGAGCGGGCTGTTGGAGAGCGCCCAGTATCCCCTTAATCTCCGCGTGGTTCTTATCACCAACGATAACCACCTGATAGCCGTCGCGTTCGAGGGTCTGCGCCGCCTCTTGAGCGCGAAGCACAATAGGGCAGGTCGCGTCTACAATCTCAATGCCGCGAGCGCGAATCTCCGAAATTTTGGCTTTGGGCAAGCCGTGAGCGCGAATGACCATCGTTCCGGTCTTTTCGTTGTCGTACTCCTCGACTTTGCGGAGTCCCTTGCCCTCTAATTCGTCGGTGACTCGTTTATTGTGAACGAGGTCGCCGAGAATAAAGACCTCTTCGCGCTCCGCTAGGGCTTGCCGCGTCAGGTTGATAGCGCGTTTGACTCCGAAGCAGAAGCCTACCTCTTTCGCCATGATAACTTTTCGTTTGGGTTTCACTCTTTATACTCCTTCCGGTTTGAAAGACCGGGGATAGTTTCACTACCGGCGAACGTAGCCGTTCGCCTGATACCACTCTACAGCGCGTCGTAGCGCCTCTTCGATGGGCGATTGGGGCAACCCCAACTCGCGCACCGCCTTAGAAGCGTCGAAAAACATTCGGTGTTTCGCCATCTTCACGCCCTCGAAGGGATGCGCGGGGGCGCGTCGCAGAACCTGCGTCGTAAAAATCTGCTCTAGCCCTACTGCGAGATAGGCGACGGGATAGGGAATCTGAATTTTCGGCGCGGGGACGCCTGTTATCTGCGAAAGCGTCTCCAGAATCTCTTTCAGGGTCATATTGCGGTTGCCGAGAATGTACTTTTCGCCGGGCTTGCCGTGCTCCCCCGCCAGAAGAGTCCCCTCCGCAACGTCGCGCACATCAATCAGGTTCAGCCCCGTATCCAGGTAGGCGGGCATTTTGCGGTTCAGGAAGTCTACAATAATCTGCCCCGTAGGAGTCGGCTTGATGTCCTGTTCGCCTACGGGCGTACTCGGATTCGTGACGACGACGGGCAGACCTTTCGCTACGAACGAAAGAGCCTCCCGCTCCGCCAGAAACTTAGACCGCTTGTAGTGACCTATCATCCTGGCTTCTGAGACGGGCGTATCCTCCGTTCCTGAAGAGCCGTCGCCAGGTATCCCCAACGCGCCCACCGTACTCGTATAGACGACGGTCTGAACGCCCGCGTCCAGCGCGGCTTGCAGGAGTGCGCGGGTTCCTTCGATGTTAGTGCGATACAACTCCTGCGGGTCGCGAGACCAGAGGCGATAGTCCGCCGCGACATGATAGAGCGCGTCGCACCCCTGTATCGCCTCCCGCAGAGAGTTCGCGTCGTTCAGGTCGCCCGTTACAATCTCGCACAGGGCGGGGTTCAGTCCTGCAAGGTTGTCTTTTCGACTGCCAGCGCGAGCGAGAACGCGAATCGAAACGCCACGCTCTACCAGTAGCCGCGCTACGTGTGAACCTACGAACCCCGTTCCGCCTGTCACCAGAGCCTTTTTCACGCGCCCCCCTACTTCGAGAGCGACCACATCGCGAGTTGAAGGGTTCCCTTCACCGACTTCATCGCCTCGGAGACGGCGCTATGCTCGAAGCCGCTGTGCATCTTGCAGTTCTGGCAACGCGGGTCTTGCCGCGACTCCCAGTACGCCCAGTCGGTCTTCTCCCAGAACTCAGCCCACTCGTCGTAGTGTCCCTCGCCCTCCACAAGATAGCAGGGCGCTTTCCAGCCCTTCGGCGTGTAGTTCACCGTAGACCAAGGGGCGCAGGGCAGTTCTCGTAACCCCGCCGCGAACTCAAGGAACATAGGAGTCGCGTTGACCTTGTACTTCGAGGAGAAGTCGCGTATCTGACGGAACTTATCGTGTATCTGGTCTTTCGTCAAGAAAATATCGCCCTCCACGCTCTCGTACTCGTAGCCGGGAGAGATAAGGATGCCGTTCGCCTTGAGGTTGTCCACCAGTTGGCACAACTCTTCGACCTCTTGCACCGAAGTCGCTTTATAGACTGTGGTGTTGATGAAGACGTGGTAGCCGAGTTCGCGCCCCTTCTTGATAGCCTCCACCGCTTTGTCGAAGATACCCTTGCGGTTTACCACGAAGTCGTGGGTTTCGCGCATACCGTCGAGGTGTACCATGATGAAGAGATGCGGACTTGGGGGAATCACGTCGAAAATCTTCTCTTCCATCTTAATGGCGTTGGTGCAGAGGATGATATACTTTCCACGCGCAACAAGCCCATCAATCAGCTCTTTGAGTTCGGGATAGAGGGTTGGTTCGCCGCCGCAGATGTTGACGATGGGCGCGCCGCAGTCGTCCGCCGCTTTGAAGCAGGTTTCGAGCGACATACGGTCTTTGAGTTTGCCCGTGTGTCGCTCTACGGAACAGCCCAAGCAGGCGAGGTTGCAGGTATAGAGAGGCTCTAACATCAACACGGTGGGGTAACGCTTCTCGCCCTTCCGCTCCATTTTGGTGCGGTGTCGCGCCTGCGCCATAGTAAATCCGATGGGGTATCGCATCCGTTGTATCCTTCGTTATAGTCAAGGGGGCGGTTCTCGCCTCCTGTTGGGTGGTTCAGTGATTGGCTTCTTGAGCCAGCGTTAAAAGCGTTTCTAACATCTCGCGCAGGTAAGGACAGCTTTGCGCGGCGCTGTGCGGGTCTAACCGCTGAAAAAGCGTGACAGAGTCTGCCGTCTTCTTAAAATCCCTGCCCTCTTTACGGTAAATCTCTCCAAGTCTTACGGCGGGAGGTCTCGTAAAGTTCACCTCTTCGGGGCGCAACGCCAGGGGTTCTAATGACCTTTTGAGCGTCCATGGAAACAGTTCGGGCTGACTGAGAAGCCACGCTTCCAGTTCATGCACCGCGAAGAACTGCCTGAATTTCGAGTGATTAACCCGTTGTTCCAGAGTTTGCGTCGCCCTGCTCACTCTTTCAGCGACGGATAGCTTCCGCCAATTCGCATGGTTTTGCGTTATGGTTTCTGGCAAGCCGTATAAATCTAGCAACCCGACACAGGCGATAACCTCGCCCCCTGCCTTGCTTGCCATCTGAGAGCGCACCTTTTGAGCGATGTCTTTCACATAATGCCCGCTTCCCCTGAATGGGATGGGTTGGACAGATACAGGCTCAGGCAGTCGCAGGTCGAGCCATTTTCTGAAAAATCGCGGAAGCGCTTCCGCCTCTGTCTGACCTTCTACAAAGAGGAGAAACTTCATGCAATAATCTCTAACTCTCTCGAAAGATAGAGGTCGCCTAGCGAATAGTCTTTAAGCCACTCTCCTAAAGTCTCCCTGTCCACATTCTTAAAGGCGGTTTCGCCATGTTCCATTGTGCAGTAGGTGACAGTCGGCTCAAACTCCTGCATAGCGCTCAAGAACTCTGGCGCGTGGGTCGTAAATACGACCTGCGACTTTTTCGCCATAATGGCGGCGGATTCCGCCACCAGAGCGAACATATCCCCGTTCAGTCCTGTCTCCGGCTCGTCTATCACAATAAGCGGGGGCGGCTCCGGGTGACACAGCGCCGTCATCAGAAACATAAAGCGCAGGGTTCCATCCGAGAGTTCAGAGGCGGGCATAGGGTTCTTCAGCGACTTCCAATGCACGCGCATCTGTATACGCTGGTTGACGGAGGGCGCGAAATCCACCTTTTCGTACTCGAAATCGAACGCCACCGCCATTGATTTGTCGAACTCTTCCCTAAAATTCGGGTAGTTGGTGTAGAGCGTATGAATGACCGGAATCAGGTTGCTTGCATCTGATTCAAGTTCCATCTCATGGCGAACTATCGGGTCTTGCCTGATTTCAGAGGCTCTATCGGTGCGTATATCGTGATAGATACCCCATTTCGCGAGATACTGCCCGAACAGACCTGCAAGACCGTGAGGGTCAAACTGCGCTTCTAAGCTTAATCGCGTTTCGGCATCTTTGGCGTTCGCCCTCTCCATTCTTAACTGTTCGGAGAACGCATCTGAAAATGCGGTATTACTCGCTAGCAACTGCTCTAGCCCAACACGCTGGCGGTTGCTCCAGCTTTCAAGCAGAAGACGATACATAAACGCGAACTCATCTTCAAGGTCGTTCACGCCTTTCGCATCCAACTTTACGTCTACGCTCTTCGCCCCGCCAACCCAGAGCAACGGAGCCATTCCGCCTGAATTCCTCACGAACTTGTCTAAGTCCGCCTTTGCAGACGCAGATAGCATATGAAGCAGACGCAAAAGATTGGACTTCCCAGAGCCGTTCGCCCCAATTATCACATTGAGATCGCCGGGAGTCCATGTCGTAGATTTCAGAGAGCGGAAGCCCTCTATTTCCAGTTTATCGAGTCTCATGGCGTAGTCGCTCCACAGGAAACCATCCTATTATACCCCAATCAGAACCTTAAACCGCCCCTATCCCATCACCGGTAAGAGTTCAGGGTTATGGGAGTAAAAACCGCGAAACACGCGAAACAAATGCACCAAGCCCCAAACTTGGAACAACGCGCCAGACTTCCCAATCTCAAACCACAAGAACTCCTCTCCTTTGCGAAGGAGAGGAGGGGTGAGGTTATGTGAAGAGCCGTAACCCTGAACTCTTACCCATCACCCCAAGAGAGATACCCCTCAACCCCAATATCCTGATGAAACCGATGAATCTTCACATCTTTCAGAGAAAGCGCCTCCCCCATTGTCGCAAAGCCCTGCCCCTCAATCGGAGTTGGCGCGTTCGCGCCGCCGAGAAGTTTGGGCGCGATAAAGAAGAAGACCTTGTGCGCCAACTGCGCCTGCAAGAACCCCGCGTGCAGTTCGCCGCCCCCCTCCACAAAAAGGCTAATCGTCTCCCGCTCTGCAAGCAGTTGAACCAGCGCCTTCAAGTCCACGCGCCCTTGCGCGTTGGCAGGTAGACGCGCTACTTCAACGCGCTTCTCTCTTAGCAGGGCTTCGCGTTGCGGGTCGGCGCTCTCTGTCGTAGCGATGAGGAGAGGAACGCTCTCAGGAGCCAACTCCGCCAACTGGACGCACTTCGCGGTTGAGGGGGTACGCAGGTGGCTGTCCACAATCACGCGCAGGGGTTGGCGCGGCAGGTTGGGGAGTCGCGCCGTCAGCATGGGGGCGTCTTTCAAAACCGTTCCCACTCCCGCCACTACCGCCCCGCTCTGCGCCCGCATGAGGTGAACATGGCGACGCGCCGAGTCGCCTGTTATCCAGTAGGATTCGCCCGTATGCGTGGCTGTTTTGCCGTCAAGGGTCATCGCCGCTTTCAGCGTTATAAAGGGAGTTCCTGTCTCGTGGAAGTGCAGGAAATCTTCGTTCAGCCGTCGCGCCTCCGTCGCCCTTAGCCCCACGACGGTCTCGATACCCGCCGCCTTGAGTTGCGCCACGCCCTTGCCGGAGACACGCGGGTTGTTGTCTAAAATCGCTATCACGACTCGCGCCACGCCCGCCGCGATAAGCGCATCGGTACAGGGAGGGGTCTTCCCATGAAAGCAGTGGGGTTCTAGCGTCACGTAGGCGATTGCGCCTCGCGCCCGCTCCCCCGCCGCCCTCAGCGCGAACACCTCCGCATGGGGCTGACCTGCGGCAGGGCAGTAGCCCTCTCCCACAACCTCGCCCTCCCGAACGAGTACGCACCCCACACGCGGATTCGGGGGCGTAAAGCCTTTTCGCGCAAGGCGAAGCGCCTGACGCATCCAACGGTCTTCCTCACGGGAAAATAACATGGAGTCTAATCCTCCAAAGAGAGAGCTTTTGGGCGGGCGGATTCGGCGAGCAGGGAGACTTGTAGGCGGAGGTAGTTACGCGAAACCTCGCGAAAATCGAGGTAGGCGACTACAAATAGCGCGAGTATCAAGGCGAAGCAGGCTCCCCAGTAGGCGTATACAAAGAGGAGTTGGGCTTTCACGATTTTACGCAGGTTCGCCGCTTTTTCGGGGGTTAGCGCGGTTGGCGCGTTCAGGGCGCGGGTGTTGTAAGCGTGAAGGGGGGCGCGGTTTTCGCGGAGTTTGGGCATCAACACTTTTCCGCCATAGGTGCACATGCCGAGTATCATCACAAGCAAAACAAGCCCTGTGACGCGAAAGCGACGCGACTGCGCGGAGATAAGGGGCTGATAGGGCGTTCCTGCCGACATTAGGGGTTCACCTCTCTGCGGAGTACGATTCCCGTAGCGTCCGAATGCCCTCCGCGACTCCATTCGGATAGCCATACACCGAGGTTCCCGCCACCAGCGCCGTCGCTCCCGCCGCTACGACAAGAGGGGCGGTCTCGCTGTCGATACCGCCGTCCACTTCAAGGTGAATGAGGTGGTCAGCAGTCTCAATGAGGGCGCGAACGCGCTCCATTTTAGGAACGGTAAGCGGCAAGAACGACTGCCCGCCAAAACCGGGGTTCACCGTCATGATTAAGACGAGGTCAACCTTATCTAATACATACTCTAAAAAATCGGGCGCGGTTCCGGGATTCAAGGCGACTCCCGCCTTCATTCCGTGAGCGCGTATCAGGCTCAACGTTCTATCAAGATGCGGCGACGCTTCAACGTGGACGGTCAGACCATTCGCCCCCGCCTCCGCAAACGCCTGAATGTACCTCTCCGGCTGTACAATCATCAGGTGAACGTCGAAGAAGAGTTTGGAGAGCGGACGCAGTGTGCGAACCACAGGCATACCAAAGGTGATATTCGGCACGAAAGAGCCGTCCATCACATCGAAGTGCAGATACTCCGCGCCTCCCGCCTCCGCCTCTTGCGCCGCCTTCGCGAGGTTAGAAAAGTTCGCGCTCAACAGGGAGGGCGCAATCACAACTCTATCGCTACAGGACATGGCTACTCAATCTTTCCGGTCTGCTTTTGAGGGTCAATTGTCACCTCTTTCGCAACCCTTTCGTTGTAAAGGATGCGGAGTTTTATCTTTTTGCCCACGTAGCTAAAGGACAACTGCACGGGTTCGTTCTCCTCATGCTCCTCTTCAATCGCCGTGTGAAGCCCCAAAACGTCTTCAAACTCAATACGAACGCGCCGCCTACCCATGCCGTCTCTGCCAATCCGAATCACGCGATTGAAGTCGTGTACCTCGTTTTTTTCGTCCGCGCCGTTTGTCTTGTCGCCGTTATCCCCATTCGCGCCCCTGTTAGTCGTGTCGGTGGTTGGGGGCGGAATGGGAGCCTCCTTGGGTCCCGAACTGATGACCACATCTATCGGCGCGTCGTGCAGGACGCGGTGTTTGTCGGCTTGACGGGCTATCTTGCCATCCGCAATTTTTTCGTCATGCTCAGTTGTGATAGCGCCGAGAACCAAGCCCGCCTCTTTCAGCTTTTTCTCCGCCTCTTCTCGCGTCAAGCCCGTTAGTTTCGGCACATCGACGTAGGTGGAGCCTCGACTATACCAGATATTGATGAGTTGCTTAGGACGCATCTCAGAGCCGATGTCCCTATCCACCTTGAAGACTTTGTTTCGAGGTTGCGTGTCGGAGTATTCGGCGTGTTCTTGTAGGCGTATGTCCAACCTCTTCGCGGTTTCGCGCACTTCGTCGATATTTTTACCTATCAGGCTAGGCACGCTAATCGGTTTCGGAACCGTCCAGAAAGCGATAGAGATTCCGCCAATGACAATGAGCAGAATAAGAACAACGCTTCCAGCGATAGCGATTCCTACACGCAGATAGATGGAGATATGTTCTGGTTTCGGTCTACTTTTTTCAGGCATGGCGAACGCCTCGCTACTGGTAGAGAGAGCGGCGACTGGCTCTTGCTCGGCGCTAGCGGGAGAGATAACCTCCTCTGTTGGCGGGCGGGCAGGCGCGATATTCGCCTTCGCGGGTTCGATAGGCGACCACGAGAGCGACTTCCCAAACCTTAGCGCGTCTCGAATAGCTTGCAGGTCGGTCAGTAGTTCGCCTGCATTCAAATACCTACTGGCGGGCTTCTTTTGCAGACACTTGAGTATCACGCCCTCCACCGCTTTGGGAACGCCGGGATTGATGACGCGCACGGAGGGGATAGACGCAAAAGCGTGCTGGTCCGCTATCGCCTCTAGCGTCTCCCCTGAATAGGGGGGCGACCCCGTCAGCATCTCGTAGAGGATACAGCCTAGCCCGTAGATGTCGGCGGAAGGCGTTCCTTTTTGCGACATAGAGAGTTCGGGGGCATGATACGACGCACTGTAGGAAAGGACGGCGGATTGAACTTTAAGAGAGGAGGCGATTGCCTCCTGAGTCCCGAAATCGGTGAGTTTCACAATCCCTTCGGGGCTGATGATGATGTTTTGGGGGCGCAAGTCGCCATGCGCTACGCCCATGCCGTGTACATAGTTTAGGGCTTCCGCAACGGAGATAGCGAAGTCTACGGCGGCGGAGAGACCAAACGGAGCGATACGGCGTATTCGCTCCTTGAGGTTTATTCCGCGCACATACTCCACAACGACATAGCCCGTGTTCTCATAAGGCTTGAGCTCCATTGTGGCGGCGATATTGGGGTGTGAGAGAGAGGCGGCGACCTTTACGCCCTGCATCAGCTCTTTCGCAAAGCCGTTCTCTTGAGCGAAGTCGGGATTGATTAGCTTGAGAGCCACCATACGGTTTACAGACTTGTCCCGCGCTCGATAGACTACGAAGAGGTCGCTCTCGCCCACCTTTTCCAGTACTTCATATCTCTGGTCTACGACCTGATTTATCACGTCAAATTTTCCCTTTGCGCTGGACTGCGCGAGGCGTGTCGCCTTCATTCGGCAGGGGGGATGTCGTCTTTTCCCGACGCATCGCCCGTAATGCCAGATGAAGAAGGGTGAGTGTTAGTAGAAACAGATAGATTTTGGAAAAGTACGCCTCGTTCCAGTCCGCTATCTGTTCGCGACGTAGAAAACCGACCTCGTTGAGCAGGGTTAGCCCCGCCCAGTGTCCGGCGAAGAGGAGAATCCAGAGCAGGGCGAGAGTCTGCTCCCTAAAATCTTGTGATGCGGGTGTCTGGTTCATAATCGCTAAATGGCGGAGGTCGTCTAGTCTAGCAGTTCGCTCCAACTCTCCACTTCAAGAAGGCGTAGCGCCAAACGCTCTAACTCTGCGGGGTTGGTCAGGCTTTGGAGCGTCGCAAGGGTCGCCGCGCTAGGTTCGCCAAAACGCTTGCCGCCCTGCAACAGAATAAGGTTGCGCTCGCCTTTTGCCTCGCCAATAGCCTCGCCAATAGCCTCCCCAGCCGCTTTGCCTTCCTCAATAATCAGTTGATAGGTCAACGAATCTTTCATCCTTCGCACTCCTTTCAAGAGGTTCTGAATCAAGTCCGGCTTATACCGTAACCCCATCAGCAGGTAGTCGCCGTCCACAGTGTAGCCGCGTCTCCGCCCTCCGCCTCTATTCGCTCCTGCATCCTATGCACAACGCCCTTCAAATCATCCTCGCTTACCGCGCACAGCGGCGCAAGCGGCAATGCGCTCAAGCCCCCCTCAAGGTAACGCTCGGCAGGCTCCTCCCACAAACGAACCACGCGAAAGTGGAAGGATAGGTATGGCTCTCCGTCCTCATAACGCTTTACGAAGGGTTCTCGCATCACGGGCCCATCCGCCTCCCGTCTAAGCAGAAGAACAAAGGTTCGCACAGGCAGTTTTGTTCGATAGCCTATCAGAGTGTTGTAGAGAAAGAACCGCTCCGCCATATCCGACTCGTAGGAGGACTGAAACTCGATATGGAGGATGTAGGGGCGTTCTCCTTTGACCCTGATAACTTTGTCGGCTTGCGGCGACACCGTAGAGAGGTCAGCGTCCACTGCTTCCGCCTCGGCGGGCGAAAGTTCAAATAGGTCTACCCACTTTTCCGGTTGCAACTCAATCAGATACTTGGTCACGCTATCGAAAGGTTTGGGCATAGGAGCCTCCCTATCAGAAACAAGCGCTAAATGGAGATCTGGGTAGCCGCCTCAATGGCGCTGATTGGGACATCGCTACGCACGTTCACTTCGCCGATTCGCAGAGGCAGTACGAAGCGTAGTAGCCCGCCGACTGTCTTTTTGTCGCGTTGCGCCACCTCTAAGACCCGCTCTACCGAAATATCGGAGGGATAGGCGACGGGGAGTTTGGCGCGTTGCAGGGTATCTATGAGCGCTTGCGTAGTCTCTGCGGGGGTTTGCCCTACCCTTTCGCCTATCCTTGATTCTACCACCATGCCAATCGCGACGGCTTCCCCATGCTTATATCTTCGGTAGTTTGTGATGGCTTCCAGAGCGTGACCAATGGTATGCCCGAAGTTCAGAATAGCGCGAAGCCCCTGCTCGGTCTCGTCCTGACACACTACCTCCGCCTTGATTTCGCAAGAGCGGGCGATAATCTCGGAGAGAGCCTCCATGTCGCGTCGTAGAATACGGGGCAGAAGCGCGTCCACCCTTGCAAAGAAAGCGTTATCGTAGATTATACCATACTTGATAACCTCTGCAAGACCGGCGCGTAGTTCGCGCATGGGCAGGGTTTGGAGAGTTTTGGGGTCTATCAGAACGCTAGAGGGCTGATGAAACGCGCCAATGAGGTTCTTGCCTTGAGGCAGGTCTACGCCTGTTTTTCCCCCCACGCTTGAATCTACGTGCGCGAGTAGCGTTGTCGGTATCTGTACAAAGCGTATCCCGCGCAGATAACTCGCCGCCGCGAACCCCGCCGCATCTCCCAGTACGCCGCCGCCTACCACGACGACAAGGCTTTTGCGGTCTAGTTTCGCCTCAATAAAAGCGTCGTACATTCGCGCCACTGTCGCCAGAGTTTTGCGGTGTTCGCCTGATGGGATGACATGGAGAAAGGGGTCTATCCCGCGCTCTTTCAAGCCCTCTACCAGTGGCGATACGTAAGGCTTCATCAAAACGGGGTGGGTAACGATACAGATACGGCTCTTGTTCGCGAGGCTCTGTAGCACGTCTATCGTTCGTGCAGTAGCGAGGAGGCCGGGAGCGATTTCGATGGTATAGTCTCTATCGGGGATGGCGACTTCAATCTGATAGGCTGACAACTTTTAGTTCTCCTGCTCGGTTTGACGCGCCGTTATCCGTCCGTACCATGTGAGAATGTCTTGCACCACCTCGTCAACGGGTCTATCGGTAGTGTCTACTAGCGCGTCTGCGGCGAGTTCATAAAAGGGGGCGCGTTTTGCGGCGAGTTCTACAATGTGGGCGTAGGGGTCGCTGGCGCTCGCCAGCATGGGGCGGTTACGGCGGTCTCCTACACGGCGCATAATGGCGAAGGTCTTCGCAGTGAGGAGAACCACGCAACTAGAGGCGCGAATCAGGGCGGCGTTCTCGGCGTTCAACATCACGCCCCCGCCCGTCGAGATAATCTGATTCTCCGCGCCAGCCACCTCCGCAACGATACGCCGCTCCCACTCGCGGAAGACGGGTTCGCCGTCCTCCGCAAATATCTGCGAAATAGGCTTGCCGGCGCGCTCCACTAGGAGCGCATCCGTGTCTACAAAGGGTCTCTCTAGCAGGCGGGCGCACTGCTTACCCGCCGTAGACTTTCCGGTTCCCATAAACCCAATTAGAACGAGATTCTTTGCCATGAGTGTTTACGATACGTTCCGCGTAAAGCCCCGCTCTCGCACTACGTCCATATAGGAGCGATAGTTGCGCTGGAACTCTTCAAGGCTATCGCCGCCAAACTTTTCGAGAACCGTCTGCGTAAAGGCGAGCGCGACCATCGCCTCGCCAATGACCGCCGCGGCGGGAACCGCACAGACATCCGAGCGTTCAAAGTGGGCTTTCACGGGTTGGCGGGTCTTCATGTCCACCGTAGCGAGAGGCGTTGGCAGGGTAGATATTGGCTTCATGGCGGCGCGAACTACGACGGGTTCGCCGTTCGTCATGCCGCCCTCAATACCGCCCGCGTTATTGGTTCCGCGTGTAAAGCCTTCGCCCGCCCCGAAGAACAGTTCGTCATGCACCTTCGAGCCGGGGAGTTGCGCCACTCCAAAACCTAGTCCGACCTCCACGCCTTTGATGGCTTGAATACTCATGAGGGCTTGCGCGAGTCGGCTGTCCAGTTTCCTGTCCCAATGCACGAAACTACCTAATCCCGGCGGACACCCTAGTGTCACCACCTCAAAGATACCGCCTAGCGTGTCGCGAGTCCCCTCCTGCATACAGTAGGTGATTTTGTCTATCATCTCCTGTTCCGATTCGGGGCTGGCGCATCGCACGGAGGACTCTTCCGCTATCTTTGCGAGTTCGCGGTAGTCAACCACGGTTGGGAACTTCGCCCACACGTCGCCTATCATCACGACATGGCTAAAAATCTCGATGCCTATCTGCTTGAGGAGTTGGCGACAGATAGCCGCAGACGCAACCAACGCCGCCGTGTTTCGGGCGCTAGAGCGCTCTAGTATGGGGCGTAGGTCGTTAGAGTCGTATTTGAGCATACCGGGGAAGTCGGCGTGACCGGGGCGTGGCTGGGTGATGGGGGCGGTTTCGTTCTCAACAGGGGTGATGGACATCTTTTCCGTCCAGTTTTCCCAGTCGCGGTTACGCACGAGTAGGGTGATGGGGCCCCCCATTGTTCTGCCGAAACGGATACCAGAGAGAATCTCCGCCTTGTCCGTCTCAATCTGCTGACGCGCCCCGCGTCCATAGCCGCCCTGCCTTCGTTTCAGTTGGAAGTTTACTTCCTCTAAATCGACGGGTAGGTTGGCGGGTAGTCCTTCAAGAATTGCGGAGAGCGAGGGCCCATGCGATTCGCCTCCTGTTAAAAACCGAAACAAACGAATGTCCTTTCTCAAGCGTGAAGCGTCCAGAATGGTCTGGACGCTTCACATTTAAGCCCACACAATAGGTCTGTGCGTTTCGCTTTGCCGAACTACGGAGCGGAGCCGCCGGGGGTTAACCCGCCGCCTGCGCCGCCGCCAATAGGAGCGCCGCCGGGCCCCGTAAGGGTGGATGTCGTGCTACGCTCTGGGATGATGGAGGCGGTGATGAAGACCAGAAGGTCGGTATCACTGACGGTTGTGTTGCGCGAACGGAACAGGGTTCCGATAATCGGCATATCGCCAAGTAGCGGAGCGCGGTTACTGGAGACCTGCGTGTTCTTGCTGGTGAGTCCGCCGATAACCATTGTGTCGCCGTTGCGTATGATACGCTGAACAGGAGCCGATTGGGTGATAATCGTAGGAATCGATTCGCCGTTAGGTCCTGTGACAGGCGTTCCTAGCGCAGAGATGAGTACAATACCGAAGAGGGTAATGGTATCGTCTGCGTTGATACGCGGTAGCACGCTCAGGCTTGTGGTTGCGTTGATAACCTGGGGCGTAGACTGAAGGAATACCGTTCCGTTCGAGATGGTTGTGTTCGAAACGAAGTAGGGTATCTGTTGGTTATTGAAGAACGTAGCAGGCACGTTATTCAAGGTCGTCGCCATAGGAGCCGCCACGAGCTTGCCGTGACCTGTGGTGAGAATCCAGCTGAGTTGTGTGGCTAGGTTGCCCGTAGCGTACTGAATGAACGCGGTATTCGAGGTCTGATAACCGGTTTGAACGCCGGAGATAAAGTTTATCTTGCTCAACGACCAGTTGATACCGAACGAACTCACGTCGTTTTGAAGCACTGTCACGAACTCAGCGCGAACCATTATCTGGCGAGGCTTCACGTCTAGCAAGCGAATCAGGTCTTTCAGTTGGCGAAGAGCCTCTTCGTCGCTGGTCTGTACGATGATGGAGCCATCAGCGTCATAAGCGAGCAACTCATTGGCTTGTATTCCGATGGCTGCCAAGAAGCCGCCAGCCTGACCGCCGCCTTGACCACCGCCGCCGCCAGCCTGACCGCCGCCGCCGCCTTGAGCGCCGCCGCCACCGCCGAATTGACCGCCGCCGCCGCCACCGCCGAATTGACCGCCGCCGCCACCACCGCCGAATTGACCGCCGCCGCCACCGCCGCCGAATTGACCGCCGCGACCAAGTTCAGGGTCGCGTCGAACGCCTTGGTCGGATGTCTGGCTAGCCGTAGGAACAGAGGGCGCCGCTACGTTGGCGGGAGAGAGGGTTCCGTTGGGGTTAGAGACAGCGTTGTTCGTTACGAGCGGAGCGCCGGATATTGGAGTAGACGCTCCAAAGGGATTCGTCGCCCGCATCATAGTCCTGTAGATATTGAAAGCGTTCTGCTCGGCGAAGTCCGCCATCTCGTCCGGCTTTGCGCCAATCTGCTTTAGGATAGAGCGCGGGCTGGCGTACATCAGCTTAATCTTCTCAAAGTGAACCTGCTTAGGAGCGGAAGCCTCGCGAGTGTCTAGCGGTTCAGGGAGAGCGACGGGCTTAGGCGCATCCTCTTTACCGCCAATATAGAAAACGCCATCCGCTTCCCAACAGGCGGCTCCCGCTGAGAGAGCTATCTGGTGAAGCACCTCGCGAACCGGCTTATTGGTAACATTGACATCAACGGTATTGAACTGCTGTCCCTTATTGACAAAGACAATATCTATGTGTGTCTGCGAGGTAATCATGCGAATGGCTACGGCGAGCGGAGCCGCGGTGATAGTCACTTGTTTCACATACGCGTTCGCAGGATTACCCTTCAGGGTATCGTCGGCAAGGGCGCGGGTTCCAATTCCCATCAACATTGTCGCGCTCAACGTAGCCACAGTAGCTATCCCCAGCGTGCGCTTATTTCGCTGTTGCAAGACCATATTATATGTCCCCCTTTGCACCGCACCATGGTCTGGTTTCGGCGGCTTATAGTCGTAAGTTGCTCTGTATGTTGTTTCAGTTCGGTTTTGCTGAGAAAAACTCCTCAGCGCTTACAATTCTACGAACGGTTCCCAATCTCCTGCGAAAAATCAGGAAATTTTTATTTCTCAACAAAAATTTGGTTGAGAAGAGCGCAATTTAGGATTAAGACGTTCTGGCATTCGCAATTAAGCGTACATTATAGAATAAATAGAGAAGAAATAGTTCGCGCCACGCCCTAAAGTAAGAGTTCACTCTTTTGGGATGAGTCCGCGAAAAGCGCGAAAAGCAATGCACACAAGCCCGAAACTTGGAAGCACACGCCAAACTTCCCAATCTCAAACCAGAAGAACTCCTCTCCTTTGC
>CAIJLM010000182.1 GCA_903821495.1 uncultured Chthonomonas sp.
AGTAGCCTCCTAACAACACTTGCAGTTTCACGTTACTCGCCATCAAAGCCCGCCTCTTTCATACAAGGAACGAGTTTCTGTCTAGCGCGGCTGACTCGTTGATTATACGCATCCTGCTTCAATCCCAGTATTTGCTTGATTTCTGCGCTCTCATATCCGAGACGCAGAAGCCGGATTACCTCTTGTTCCGTTGGCGTGAGGAGCGAAAAGCACTTATCGAACTCAGACCAAAACACGGTGTTATGAACCGCCGTGTTCTCTACCTCTTTTCCATCCGTCGCAAGCGCCGGGCTTTCGCTCTCAGGCAGAGGAACCTCTCTCACGCCCCGTATCGCCGCTTGCCTACGCCACCGCAAACAGTGCATGACGGCGATACCAGACAGATAGTTACGGGGCTGTATCCACTTTTCCGGGTGTTCTTTGAGACTTGCCAACGCATCTACCCAGATAGCGACGCACACATCCTCCACCTCTTCAGAAATCCAAACATATTTGGCGACTATGGCGCGAATATAGCGGGTATAGGCTGAACGCAACATCTTCCACGTATTCATGGCGCAATCGTCGCGCTCTTGAGGAGATTTAGCGCTTTTAATACGCTCTATACTCTCAAGTATACGCTCTTCTATCTTTTTTCGCTGAATGCTTTCATCCATAATGAATCTCCACAGTAGCCCGCAACCATGAGCGGACAGTGTCTCCTCTGAACCAGTATGCAACCACTATACTATACTGCTGCATATTAAACTCTAAAGTTCCTCCTTGCCCCTAATGATAACATAAAAATTCTTGAAAAATGCACTGCTTATCCTATTAGGTCGCTACTAGCGAGTTCTCAAAACTCGCCCTACTCTCCTATCGCTACTGAGTCGAAGAGTCTGACAAACTTTTTTGAAAACTATTTTCGACTAAATCCAGAGGCGTAAAAAAAACGAGTTACCCGCTCTTCAAAAAGCGGATAACTCGTTCGCATACCAAATCTATAGGGTTTTGAGGCTACCTATCCTCTAATTGTCGCCCTCTTCCGCGCCAACGGCGGCTAGGACGGGCGTTGCCAACTCGTCGGTTGGGGCGGCGGCTACAAGCGGCTCGGCTACGGCGGCGGCTACCACCGGCTTGGGAAGAACGTTAAATACAGTCGCCCGCGCATGGTGTCGCGCTTTGTGCTTGCCTTTTTGTCTGTGGCTCATGGCTCTCTCCTTGTTTAGCGCTCTGTGGCGCAACGGTAATTTATTGTCGTGCGTAGCTTACGCGGTTGGCGCGGGGGCGGCTTTCAGCAAGGCTTGCTCTTTATCCGCTGTTACCAGCACCTCTTCCAGTCCAACAAAAACGTGGTACTGCTGACGATGTTTATAGACGAAATTGCCAGCGGCTGCCCTAAGGCTTCCCTCTCCGTAGACGGGTGACCCAGCAATTTTGGGGGTAGTGCGCGCCGCTTTGGGCTTGCTCATGGTGTTTTCTCCTTATTTGTTTTTCCGTTAGCAAAACAATGCTGAAGGCTTACGCACGCTGTCTTCCGCTAACGGACAAAAACAGCGCCTCTATCCTCGCGAAAACGCGAGAGATAGAGGCGTTAACCTCTTGGGGGCGGCTCAATCGCGAACGATGCTAGGAAGAGCGCAGGTAGCGGACTATCTGCGCCTATCCTCACTTCGCCTCTTGTAAAGAGCGCTTCAACTGCCGAAAACTCACCAAATCCTGCGCTTTTTCGTCCCACAAGTGCAAGCCTAAGTAGCGAAGGCTTCGGAAGAAGGTTAGCGGCTGGACTTCTTGAAAGACTGCAACCTCATCGTAACAGCGCTGGAGGTTGTAGTTAGGAATACGCGGACGCAGGTGGTGGATGTGGTGCAGACCGATGTTGCCGCTGAACCACTGTAGCAATTTAGGTAGTTGGTAGTACGAACTACCATCCAAAGCCGCCCTCACCGGGTCCCATGCGTCGTGACGCGCCCAGTAGACGCCTTCGTACTGGTGTTGTACGTAGAACATCCACACTCCGAAGATGCCTGCAAGGCTCATAACGGGAACCTGAATTAAGAGGTAGGCGCGTAGCCCAATCGTAAAGTGCGCCAGAACGACAATCGCAAGTATCGCGATATTGGTGATAATAACGCTCTTACGCTCCCTTGCGTGTATTCCTTTGTTAGGAATACGACTTAGTATCAGGAACATGATAGGCGGACCAAAAACAAACAGAACAAGCGGGTTGCGGTAGAGCCTATAGAGAATTTGCTTCCGTTTGGGCGCGGCTAAGTACTCTTCAACCGTCAGAGTCCAGATGTCGCCCTCCCCGCGTCGCTCTAGGTCGGCGGCGTGGGCGTGGTGTCCTGCGTGAGCGAGTCGCCACTCTTCATAGGGCGTAAACGTAAGCACTCCGCAGATATACCCCACAACGCGATTCATGGCGCGGGAAGGAAAGAAAGAGCCGTGACCGCAGTCGTGGAAAAATATAAAAATACGCACCAGCATCCCAGCCGCTATGAGGATGGGGGGAATCAGAAACCACAACGAAACGCCGTTTCTTACTATATAGACCATGAGCGCCCAAAGGACTATATAGGGAACAAATGTATTGAGAACTTGCCATCCCGCTTTGCCTAGGTGCGGCTTCTCATACTGCGAGAGCGCGCGGTACCAGTCCGAATGGATGACTTGATTTTTCTCGAAACGAGGCTGACCGACCATATTTACTCCTGAACCGTTATCGTGCGTCACGCGGCGGAAGCTACGTCCTTTCGGTCACACGAAACTTTCTCTTAAAACTAGAACACAAAGATAGTCGCCAGATGGCGTATGCTACGCATAGAGCGACTATCTAAGCGATACCTATATTATATCTCTCTTTGGGCGTAAAATGAGCGCTTTCCAAACAAACTTATGCGCTACCCGCGCCAGATTCAGCCGTAGTCTGCGTCGCCGAGCCTCCTCGCGTCCGCGTAAGCGAAGCGAGAACGGTATCTTGCGGCGTTACAATCTTGTAGTGAGCGCTTACGGGAATGTCGCTAACCCGCACAGAGCCGCCGGGGTGTAGGTTCGTCACGTCCACGAGAATATGCTCTGGCAAGTTTCCCTGAGTACACTCAATGTCCAGACGCTCCAGTTGATGAAGCACGACGGCTTCACCGGCATTCGCCATAGTCGGATGCCCCGTGAAAACGATAGGCACATCAGTTTGGAGCGTATCTTCTAGGTTTACCAGCTTAAACGTAGCCTGTTGAATTTTCAACGAGATACCGTCGCGTTGCATAGACTGCATGATGCCGCGTTGGCGTATCCCGCCGGGCATTATCACAAAATCCACGAGAGCGGTTCGACCATGTACCCGCAGGAACTCTTGTAGAGGCGCAGTCTCTATTTGATAGTGTTTGGTCTCTGTGCCTTTGCGCTGAATAGATACCGGAATAAAGCCCGCCAGCCGCAAGCGCTTTACTTCGCCTTTGGTGCTACCTTGAGGCGAGTTGAGAGTAAATGGGAGTGTCATACGTTGCTCGTTTCTTCTGTGTCGCCCGCCTTAGCGGCGTGCGTTTCTCGCTCTGCTGTACTTGTTGCGCTCTTCATAAGCCAGTCGCGCCTCAACAAATTTTTTGTCGCGCGCCGCCTCCAAAAGCGGTCTGTTCTTCTCTTCTTCCTCTTTACGTATCGCTTTGGCGCGTTGAAACTCCTCCATGCGCTCCAGCTCTTTCTGTTCCGCTATAGAGCCGGGGAGGCATCGTGTTTGGAAAGCCAAATCGCTTGGCACAAACGAGTCTGTTGACATCGCGAGTTCCTCTCTGTCGCATCTCGCAAATCGAGAGCGACCTTCTTAGAAGGGTGTGAGGCGCAGAGTTCCGGCGCTATCGCTCCACAAGCTAAAAGCCCCTATCTCTTCATGCAGTTGCAAAATGCGCGAGAGATAGAGGCGTTGACTTCTAGCGTAGTTTGTAAGAGCGAACACAGCATAGCCCTATTAGGGCGTTTCTGGTTAAGTATACCACACTTTCCATACGTAGCGCTTAGGGTGGCGCAATTAAATCAAACCCTACCAACCAATCTCTTCCAACCTCTCTTCCCAAGCCGCTCCGCTTGACTGCGCTTCTCCCAAGACGGCAAAAGAGGAGAGGGAGCTCTTCCCTCTCCTCTTTTACGCTTGTTCGGAACGAACTTATACGCTTCCGTCGCACATCTGGACTATGCCTGTGCGCGCGCCGTTTGCGTCAAACAGCTGGAGGGACGCGGAAATTCCGCCTACGGCGTTTCCGCCTTTTTGAACCGCCGGCAGTAGTTGCACAGCGAATACTCCATCGCCGGGCACCGCGATGCTCAGAGGCTGTCCGGTTTTAGGGTCTACGAGTTGCAACGCGCCACTGCTATAGAGGAGTTCCAGCGTGAGGAACTCGCTACTTTTGGCGGGAGGGTCTAACTTCAACTCGGCGGTGTGTCCCTGGTCGTCGGAAAGCATAAGGCGGAAAGGCGTTTTCACTTTCTGCACCGCAGGAAGCAGAAGCCCGATGAGCGCTCGCTCCCCGTTTTGAAGTTGGATGGGTCCCCCTGCCTTGAAGGTCGTCGCGCGTGTTTCGTTACGCTCGTTAGATTGAGCGCGGGCAGGATGGATAGAACCCGCCGTCCACAAGCCTATTCCAATAACAGCGCCCAGAGAGGTTAGCCCGAATAACAGGCTACGTTTCAACATACTTTGCATTGTCTTTCTCCTTCTCCCAGTATACGGGAGTGTTGCGAGGCATACGATACGCACAGGCAATAGCGCCTTTTGAGGGGAGAGACTCCCCTGACAAACTATTCCATAAATAGGACGTTCCGAACGCTATCAAATTTACGAGATAGTCTACTATAACGAATTTTTCATAAGGGGGCTGTGAAATACGTCACACCGCCGCTTGCCCCCAATAGGTAGCAAACCAAAAGCAAAACCCTCTTCTCGTTACAGAGAAGAGGATTTTGTAGGCTTTGGCAAGAGAAGGGGTTACCAGTGAACCTCCGTATCGTCGTACAGTGTCTGAATGTAGTTCAGTTGACCATCGTGGTACATCAGATGCACGGAGGGCAACTCCGCAATTCCGAAGAGGGTCATTGGGCGACCAAACGGAAACTCCGTCGTCTCTCCCCACTTCGCGTCGTCGAAGCCGTCAATAGCCTCCGCCAACTCCGCCGCTGTCTCCTCTAGGTAGGCGAGCGCCTTCTCTGCGGTGTCGAAACTATTGAGATGCGCCTCGCGCTCTTCGGGGGAGAGGCGGTCGGGCGGAACCAGCGTTTTCAGGTACTGAGAGCAACGTTGATTGACGTGGGCGCACTCCGCCACGATGTTTAGCGGCGTTCGTCCCGCACCGCCGGGCGATACATTTCGCTTCTCTACAGGAATCGCATTTAGGTCGTTGGCGACCAAGCCTTTCACACGCGCCAACATCCCTTTAAGGTGGGCTTTCGGGTCTAATTCTGACAATGTGGTTCTCCTTCTAAGGTTCTACAGGGAGTCGCAGATGGGCTTCGGGCACTGGGGGCATAGCGGGCGCGGGAAGCGTCTGATACCAGTAGGCGACGGAACTCCAGTCGTCGCTACGGGCGTTCGCGTGTCCGTGTTCAATGGTCACTCGAATTGAGTTCTGGAAAACAATGGGGTCGGGGATATGCCAGCGATAGCAGGTCGTTTTGCCGCGCCACATATCGCCTTGCGGGTTGTCGGGTTCAAAGACGCTCACGCCATGATAGAGTCCGTCGGGATGTGTTGCATTCCGTAGGCGTGCCCGAAATAGTCTTCGGTTCCCGTTCCATTGATGGTGGGTTCTATGTCGCCATCGATGTATATCATGTCGTCGCCCTCGCCCCACCAACTCCCCGTCTGATTATGTATAGAGACGTTGCAACCGATGTAGTGTCCGCGCCCTGTGGTCTCCAGCAGGACGTAGTTGCCTGCGCCATCGAGGTTGGGCGTACTGTCTACAGGCTCGCCATGATTGGGCGTGAACGGGTCTTTCCAACCATCCGTCAGACACTCGCGGCGGAAGTGGGCGTGAAAGTAGAGCAGGTCTTTGTCCAGTTTGCCGGGGTCGTACTCCTCGTAATCCACATAAAAGTAGACGATTCCTATCCCGTCTCCATCGTTTAGAACCTCGATACGCGCCCTCTTCTGGAAGGGCATAGGGAGCCAACAGTTGAAGGCGGTGGTGTTGTGAGTCTTGCTGTATGGGTCTTCCTGCCCCGTCATGTCCATCGCGATACTCTGCCAACGGCGATTCAAGCCGTGCCCGCACCCGAAAAAGTCTCCGATAGGCGCATCCACGCTTGGAACCTCCTCATCGTCCCAAAAGATGCGTATTCGCACGCGCCGCGTCCAGTGGGCGATACCGTTCTTCGCGCCGCTCGTCATCCAGATATGCGTGATGATACCGGGTCCAGATATGTCGGCGATGGTCTTCGCTTCGCCCGGCTCAATGGGCCAGTTGTCGCGGTTACCGCCTGTTTTATCCCATGAACTGACTCGCCTTGTTCGGCAGTTGCGTGGCGACATGAGGTCGCGTAAGATACCCTGCATAGCGTTACACTCTCCTTCTTTGGAAATGGGTTAGGGACTCTACGCCCCTTTTGCGCCCTTCGCCTTCTCTGGCGCGGCTTTGGGAGGTTGAGGTTTGGCAGGCGGGTCGGGCATTTTGAACGGGTCTATGGGTTTGCCTTCAAGGGCTTTCTGCACGTTCTCAGAAGAGAGCAGAAGCGGACGTAGAGTCTTTATCTGCGTCGGCGAAAGGTCTTTCGACGCGAGAGTCAGGCGCGACTTCGCCTCCCATGTTGGAGAGGCGGCGAAGTAGCCTTCGGGAGTCACGGCTATCCAGTCCTGCTTATCTGTTTTCGGGGCGGGATACCATGAGGCGAGGTAGAGGCGCAATCGGTAGCTCTCTTTTTGCCAGATTCGCACAAGACCATCCGCGCCCGCCGCCGCGATAGACTTTCCGTCGGGGCTAATAGCGACGCTGTAGAGCCAGTCGCTATCCCCCTCAAAAGCCTGATGATAGTTCCCGTTTTCCGCGTTCCAGTATCGCGCCTTTCCCTCTCCATCCGCCGCCACGAAGAACTTCCCATCTCTGCTAAGGGCTATTTCGTTGACGGGCTTGTTGAGAACATTGGTATTACGGAAGTTGTTTCCATCGTCGGCATTCCACCAGCGCATCGTACTGTCTATACCCGCCGCGATAAGCGTCTTCCCGTCGAGGCTGAGGGCGAGCGCGTAGATGGCTTCTGTAGAGCCTGTGTAGGAGCGGATGAGTTTGCCGTCCTTCACATCGAAGCGGCGCACATTACGGTCAAAACTAGCGGTATAGAGGGTGTTTCCATCTGGCGAAAAGCAGACCCGCGACACCGCGTCCGAGTGTTCCTTGAGGGCTTGTAGCTCCTTGCCGTTGGAAGCGTCCCAAATTCGAGCGGTCTTATCGTGGCTCCCCGTAGCGAGGAGTTTGCCGTCCTTGCTCCATGCCACAGAGTAGAGCATATCGGTATGCCCCGTCAGCGCGGGTTCAATATACTTTTGCGCCTTGACATCGTAGAGGCGCACCTCGCCGCTAACTCCGGGCTGTCCGCAAGCGATTGCGATAACCTGACCATCCGGGCGAAACGCGACAGACTGCGCCGCGCCCTGCACCTCTGTAATACAGGCTATGGGCTTGGCGGTCTTCATATCCCAGAGTGTGACAGCGTGGTAGGTTCCCACTGCGAGCAGGCTTCCGTCAGGGCTATACGCGAGAGCGGTGATAGCGGGAAGAGGTCCCACCTTGAGAACGGCGGCGAGGGTGGCGTTGGGGGGCGTGGTCTTTTCGCGCAGGTCAGGGGTGGGCGCAATTTTCGTCTGAATCACCACATCCTGTAGCCCTACATTTGCGGGGAGGGGTTCGAGCGTCGCTTTGGCTACTACGAGGCTCTCTTTAGAGAGGTCGCCCGTCGCCGCGCCGCTATCTATCCACTGCTTCACGAGCGCTATCTGCTCTTTGGAGAGAGGCGGACCGCCTCTCGGCATAAGGAGTGTGGGGCTGGTAACAGAGAGCCGCTTGAAAAGCGCACTCTCTGCGCTTTTCCCGCTCACGAAGGGCGATTTTCCTTTTATCCCCTCTCTCAGTCCCGCGAAAGTGTCGAGCGCCAGCCCCCCAGAGAGGGCGGGGTTCTTGAGTGCTTCTCGGTTATGACATACAATGCACCTATCCTTGAGCAGGGGCTTTATATCTTTGATATAGGTGAGCGTCGGGCTTTTGGCAGACGGTTGACTCTGCGCTTCTACGCGGAAGCCGACGCAGAGCAGTAGAGAGAACGCGAGAGGAAGAAGATACTTTTTGTGCGACATTGAGACCTCGATAGGCGTAAGTGGAGATATTGAGTAGACACCTATTAGGTTCTGATTGTCGCGGCTATTTTCCTCTTTTTATTCCAACGCTTCAAGTTATGTCGCGCAACGTAGCGATTTTACTCTTGTAAGCCCGAACTCTAACCCTCTGCACATAGCCCAAGCGGTTACGGCAAAACAAGGTATAATGTACCATCTACTGTAGACTGCTTAGGGGACTCGAAAGTCGCGAGACAAGGCTGAACTTTTGAACGTATCGCCTTCCACTATGAAACATCACAAGGTTGGAGAAGAAATCTATCTGTCTGAAAGCGGCGTAACTTCATGAAGCCACGCCTCAACCTCTCCTGCCTTATTGTTATTGGAATCCTGCTACTCATTAGCTACAAGATAGCTCGCCCTATCCTTTTGCGTCGTCTTACTCCCGCAGAGCGCGAAGAGACCACTCTGCGCCTACAGAGAGCCAATGAGGTTATCAAGGCGGAGTTGCGACAGTTTCAAACGGTTCATGCACGCTGGGCGCATTCCGATGATACGTACTCCTTCCTCAAGCATCACGAAATAGGAAATGAGCGAGACCAGTATATTCGCACCCATCTTATGCCCGCCGTCCTAGCGCAACAGGGGGTAGACTTCGCGATATTCCTAGATAGCGCTCAGGTCTCCTTTTTTCGTCGCGCTATCAACCGCGCCACGCAACAGGAGAGCCTTACGTTTTCCAATAACCTCATTGAAGAGCTTATGACCCAAAGAGGAATAGGAAACGACTTCCAAGAAAAGCCTGTCTCCGCCCTCTTCTGCCGCCCGGAAGGGATGTATTTTGTGATAACATCGCCCATAACGCTCAGTAACGGGCGCACCGAGGTAGACACGCTGGGCGCTCTTATCTTTATGCGCCGCCTCATGAGCGAAGACATGGAGCGCATAGGGCGAGAGGCGAAGATAGATGTTAAGCTAGTATCCATGTACGACACAGGCAGATACCCCGAGATGCCCGAAGTCCTAGAAGCCATGTCGCCAGAGAAGCCGATAGTCGTTCGCTGTATGGATGGAATGAACATCACCGCGTATATGAGGATAAAAGATATTTCGGAAGAATCGAACTATGTTCTTGTCGGAACGCGTAGACGATAACCAACTGAGATAGAAAGACTACAATGCCCACAGAGACCGTCACCCCCGTAACCGAGACCTCCTCCTTAGTAGGAGCCGACAAGACCCTGCAACGGGACTGGGCGAAATTCATTACGCTCAACTTTCTCTTCGCCTTCGGTTTCGCCATCTACGCCAGCGTTTTCCAGAACTTCTTCAACGACATAGTGCATGGCACGCCGCGAGGCTTGGGCGCTATGGAATCCATACGCGAGATACCCGGTCTCCTCACCGCGATAACGGCGGGAACGCTGGTCGCGCTTGCAGAGGCGAGGGTCGCGGCGCTAGGGCTAGGCATAGCGGGAGTAGGCATCGGGCTTACAGGCGCGACGAACAGCTACGTCCCGCTCGTTCTCGTCACCGTTTTCTGGTCGGTAGGCTTTCACCTCTGGGCGGGAATGTCTAGCGCTATCACCCTCACCTTAGCGAAAGGGCAGGAGGGAGGGCGGCACTTAGGGCGTATCTCCTCCATCTCCGCCGTCGCTACGATGGTCGGGCTAGGCATGGCGCTCCTCTTCGCGAAAGCCGCGCCTCATATCGGCGTGAGCCAACAGTCGCTCTATCGCTGGAACTTCGCGCTCGGCGGAATCTGCATCTTCGCGGCGGGCGTTCTCTGCGCCACCCTGTCTCATCATGCGGCAAGCGTCGCTCGCGCCCCTATCATCTTTCGTAAAGAGTACAAACTGTTCTACCTGCTCACCTTTTTGGAGGGCTGTCGGCGACAGATATTCAGCATCTTCGCCTCGTTCGTACTGATAAAAGTCTATAACCTGCCGCTAGCTAGTATGCTCTGGCTACAGTTCGTGAACAATATCCTTATCTCCCTCACGGCTCCCAAGATGGGAAAACTTGTAGACAGGCGAGGCGAACGCGCCCCCCTAACCGTCTATGCAGTAGGGCTAATACTGGTTTTTCTCGGCTACGCGGTCTCCACCAGTATCTACATACTGTGCTTTCTTTTTATTCTGGACAACGTGCTTTTCACCTTCGGGGTGGGCTTCACAACCTACCTGCACCGTATTGTGCGCCCGAACGAACTTACGCCCTGCCTCAACATGGGAGTCACTATGAACCATATCGCCGCCGTCACAATTCCCATCGGAGGGGCTTGGCTTTGGGAGCATTTTGGAAACTACCGTATTCCGTTTTGGATTGGAGCCGCTGTCGCCTGTATCTCATTGATTACCACCCTCCAACTTCCCGCGCGCCAAAACCCTCTCAGTCGATAACCAAACCAGCAGGAAGAGATAGGTCGAAAACAGGTATTTCCATCACTATTACAAATACGTGATTCAAGAGGGCGCTCACTCCATTTCCCCCAGATTATTGCCATAATGAAATTGTGGCAGATTCCCTTCCTCTCTTCCGCCCTACTTATCGGGCGACGATAGCGCCTCCGAACAGAGTGAAGCAAGGGCTTGTCTTGTCTTGAAAAAGAGAGTCTTAGATGGCAGGTATTCCCTAAATCTTTAGTTTCCGGTAAAAGTATGTAG
>CAIJLM010000183.1 GCA_903821495.1 uncultured Chthonomonas sp.
CCCCGTCAATCCCGTTACGGTAACCGCGTTCCCGTTAGAGACAATGGGTAGGTTAGTCGTGGCGGCGCGAACGCTCACGTCGCCGAATTTAATGTCTGTAGCGTTCCCCGCGCTCTTGTCGGAAGACTGACTTCCCGCGCCACAGCCGAGCATGAATAACGCGCTCAGAAGCAGACTGCCTCGTAACAAAGTTTTCGTGTTCCACATCTCTCTGGTCTCCTGTTCGCTCACAAAATTGGGAGAGGGCTACCACTCCTGATTACTCTTATCCCATACCCCCTCTTGCCTTATATTGTAATGGAAGCGTACCCCCGTTCGTCGCCTTTTGTCAAGGGCGAGGGTTATGTCTTCCGTCCCATCACCTTCCCCGCCGCGTCGTCCAGCAGGCTATAGATAACGGGAATCATCACGAGGGTCAGGATAGTGGAGACCAACAGACCGCCAATCACGACGATAGCCATCGGAGCGCGTAGTTCCGCCGCCTCCCCTATTCGCAAAGCGACGGGGAGCATACCCGCAATCGTGGAGGTCGTCGTCATAAGGATAGGGCGGAGGCGCGTCGCGCCCGCCTCAATCAGCGCCTCGCGTTGCGTCGCGCCCCGCCCCCGTAGCGTGTTCGTATAGTCCAAAAGCAGAATCGCGTTTCGCCCCATCAAACCCATCAGCATAATAATACCGATACCAGAGACCAGAGAAAGCGAGTCGCGGGTCATAACCAGCGCCGCGAACGCTCCAATGAGCGCCATCGGGAGGGTGAACATAATAACAAACGGCGTTCCTAACGAGTTGAAGAGGCTCGCCGTTACCACATAGACCAGTATCACCGCCAAGCCGAGCGCGAACACGAAGTGCGGAATGTTCTCCTCCATCGTCTTCGCGTCGCCCGCCTCGGAGTAGGTGATTCCCTCGTGCGGAGTCGAATCGAAGACCTTTCGGAACTCCTTTGCGACATCCCCCAACGCGCCCGACGAGGTGAGGCTTGCGGCGAGAACGACCGACCGTTGCCCATTGTGGCGTTCGATATTCGCGGGGGCGGTTTTACGAGAGATTCGCGCCACATCGCCCAGAGTAATCGCCTGCCCAGCGCCGCTCCCTTCGCTTCCCACAACGATATTCTGAATGTCAGAGACGCTGTTGCGCTCATTGGCAGAGAGACGTATCCGAATGGGGTAGTCCCTCCCCTTCTCCTGATAGACCGTATCGGTGTTTCCCGTAAGCGAATCGCGCACAATCGCCCCTGCAAGGTTCACAGGAACCCCCAACTGCGCGGCGCGCTCCCTGTCTATCTCCGCGCTAATCTCCGGTTCGCCCGTTCGGACTGAAAGGGCGGGGTCGAGAACGCCGGGTATCTTTGCGACTTTCTGACGCGCCTCCTCCGCGAACTTCATTAGAGGCTCTATCTCGCTCCCCTCGAGTTGGAACTGCACTCCCGACGAAAGCCCCTGAATCGAACGCACCGCCGCTATCGATATTTTGCTACCCGTCTCCCCGCCCAGACGTTTCAGTGCGTCGCGAAGTCCGTCCGCTATGGTTTCGTCGCTACGAGTGCGTGTATTTTTGCCTCCCAGAAAGCCGTCTAGCAGGTGGCGTTTGTCTTTTAAAAGCACGGTTATCTGCCCATACTGCTCGCCCTCTTGCGGAATAGAGCCGAAGCCCCCCACAATTTTGCCCACGCTAGAGATTATCGCCGTCATTTCGGGGATACTTTTTAGCCTCTCTTCCACTTTTAGCGCGACACGCTCGGAGGCTTGCAGACTCGCGCCCGGCGGCAGTTCGATATTCACGGAGAGGAGGCTCTGGTCTATGCCGGGCATGAACTCCGTGCCGAGTTTTGGCAAAGACCACCAGAAAACGACCGAGAGTAGCCCTACCCCTCCAATAACCACTGCCGCTCTGCGCCGCAACGCTCCCGCTATTACCCTACGATACCGCTTTTCTAGCCAGAGGTAGAGCCGCTCAAACAACAGGAAAAAGCCGCGTTTCGGGGTGACATCCTCGCCTTTTTTGTACCAACGCGCCGCAAGCATGGGGGTCACGGAAAACGAGACGACGAGCGAAAGAAGGGTGGCGGTGGCGATGGTCAGCCCAAACTCGCGGAAGAAACTGCCGATAATTCCGCCCATGAAGGCGATAGGGACGAAGACAACGACATCCACGAGTGTCGTCGTTAGGTCGGCGAAACCTATCTCTTTACGCCCGTTTAACGCCGCTTCGACGGGCGTTTCGCCCATCTTGAGGTGGCGCGTGATACTCTCCAAAATGACAATCGAGTCGTCTACGAGTATCCCGACGGAGAGCGACAGCGCCAAGAGGCTTATCTGATTTAGCGTAAAACCTGCCGCCCATATCACCAGAAACGTGGCGATAATACAGGAGGGTATCGCAATGGAGACGATGAGCGTGCCGCGTAGGTTATGCAGAAAGAGAAGCACGACCCCCATTGCCAAAAGCGAACCCAGGATAAGACTCGCGTTCACGTCTTCCAGCGCGGAGCGCACCATCACCGCGTCGTTGTTCAGGGGAACTATCGTCAAATCGGAAGGGAGGGAGGGGCGTAACTCCGCCAACGCCTCCATGATTCCATCCACCACCTTCACGGTATTGGAGTCGGAGGCGCGGGAGATAAATAGCGAGACCCCTTCGACCCCGTTCACCCGGTTGATTTCGCTCCGCTCCGCCTTGCCGTCCGTCACGGTAGTCACTTCCCCAACAGTGATTGGAGGGGCGGGCAAGGCGTCTCCCGCCCCTTGCGATTGACGCAGGGCGTTCGCTTGCATGACCTGCGGCGCGAGTATCTGCGTACTACGAATCGCTTTGAGGGAGGTGAACGCCCCCGAAACGCGCACGCTGGTAGACGTGTCCACCCGATGGACGCTCCCGCCCGGCACATCGCGCCCCGCCGCTTTGAGAGAGGTCACAACATCGCTGATAGTGATTCCGTGTTCCGCAAGTTTTCGGCTATCCGCCTCCACCTGAATCTCACGCGCCACGCCCCCCACTACCTGTACCGCCGCCACTCCGTAGACGCGCTCAAGGCGCGGGCGAATCGTGTTGTCCACCAGCCCGCGCATATCGCGCAGACTAAGCGACTTACTTCCGATACCGAGTTGGAGGATAGGACGGGCGTTGATGTCCAGTTTCGCGACCACCGGATAACTCGCCTCTCCCGGTAGTTGTGAACGCACTCCGTCAATACGACTTCGCACATCGGAAAGAGCGACTTCGAGGTTATGCCCTACCTGAAACTCCACGCTTACCACCGAAACATTGGCTTGCGAC
>CAIJLM010000184.1 GCA_903821495.1 uncultured Chthonomonas sp.
CTCCTCGTTTAAGTGGACGGTCTATCCAGACGGCTCGGCGGAGTCGGGAGGCATTGAGTTTCTGGTAGGCTCAAGCCATAAGTCGCTGGCGCTTCACAAGGATGGCAAATCGCAATGGCTTTCCGGCGATTTGCCCGATAGTTCCGAAGACAAGTGGCAAGCGGGAGAGATTCAGCAACGTGGTCAGAAGTAAAAAGGGATTTACACTCGTTGAATTAGTAGTGACCACCTTCATCGTCTCGGTGGCGCTGGTCGCCGTTATGGGGGGAATTCGCTCCCTCGGACAGGCGGATGTGAAGGCGCACGAAGTTGAACTGCTCCAACAACTTGCGGAGCAGGAGATGGCGAATCTCCGTCAAGCCACAGACCCGAACACCGAACTGAGTTCTGGCGACTTTTCCGACCAAGGCTATGCCGACGTTACGTTTCAGGTTACCGCTCAACCGAGCGGAACCGACAACGTGGACGAGGTGAAGGTAGTAGTCACGCACGGTAAAGAGATGCAGTCGCTTACTGAGCTTATGTATGTTCCACCCGCAACCACCACAAGCGCGACGACGGGCGGGACGACTACCACGACAGGGCGAGGGGCGAGAATCCGATGAGACGCAGCAAGAGAAAAGCCCAACGCGGAGTCACCCTGATTGAGCTGATTGTCGTGATGGCGGTAATGATTATTCTCGTAGTTGCGCTAGGGTATGGCTTTGTGGGGGGCTTAGACCTCCAACGAGTTAGCGCGAAACGTCGTGAGGAGTACAGCGCCATAGATGGAGTGGACAGGCAAATTACCCGCCTCCTTCAGAGCGCTTTTCTCTCCGCCACCGCAACGGATACAAACACCTACTTCGTAGGTCAGATGGACGAAGGAGGGCAAGCGGACGAAACAGGTTGCGACCGCCTGACTTTTACGACGACCTCCCCCGCTATCCCGACTCCGAGCCTCGAAAGCGCCGACGATTTCGAGACGCAGCACAAAGCGCGGGGCCCCATTGGGGGAATGAGCGAAGTCTCCTACGGAATGAGGGCGATAGGCTCTCCCAAAGGCAATCAGTCCGGGCTTTTCGAGCGCGTACAGACTCCCAGCGACGCAGACAACACACAGGGCGGCATGGAGTCGGTGTTGAGTCCGCAGATTCAAAAAATAGGTTTTCAGTTCTGGAACGGTACAGACTGGGAGACGGCTTGGGACACCTCCACAACAGGAATGCACCGCCTGCCCTCCCTCGTGAAAGTGACCTACACCCTAAACACCGCAACGGCGAATAGCAGGAGCGACAACACGGCGACTCACGCCTTCATTGTTCCGATATTTACAAGCGACGTGACTTCCGATAACCCGGTTTCAACGACGACCACGACTACTACGACGAGTACAACGCGATGAGAAGACGACATTCCGGTTTTATCTTAGTGCAGGCGTTGGTAGTGGTGGCGTGCCTTGTCGCGCTTATGGCGATGCTCGCCGCGAACCAGCGCTCCGCCATGACCGAAACGCAAAACCGCTTACGGCAAAGAAGAGCGGAGAGCGCGGCGCGGTCAGCCGTCGCCTATGTCTACTCTACCCTCGTGAACGCAACCCCGAACAGCGTCACCCTAAAGGACGACTGGGCGACTCGCTTCGATGGAACTCAGGAGTTCGCGTTGGGAGAGTTAAGTTTCAGGGTGCAACTGATAGATGCGAACTCTCGGCTAAATATCAATGTTGCCACCGCCCCTCAACTACAGTCTCTATTAGTAGACCAGATAATGATTGATAGTTTGATGGACTGGAAAGAGGCGGGGACAACTCCCAGAGCGAACGGCGCGAAAGACGAGTACTACTCTGCGCTAAACACGCCGTACCTTACGAAGTTAGCGCCCTTCACCACTCTGAACGAACTTCTGCTAGTGAAAGGCTGGACGGCGCAAGCGCTCTATACGCCGCAGACAAACATCATACAGTCCACCATTACGCAGACGGATTTGAGCAACAAGCAGTTGCCCTTAATAGACTTTCTTACGGTGGACGGGGGAGCGCCGAATACGGGCGCGAACGGAGCCGCGAAAACCAATTTGGGCGTGCGGGGCGTAACGGTTCAGCAACTCGCAAGGTTGGGGCTGACGCAGGCGCAGGCGACGCAGGTCTTCAACCGAATACCGCTCACCTCGTTTCAACAACTGTTCGCTATACCGGGCTTGACCCCTATCGCGCAACAGAGACTGCTGGATGCAGTCTGCTTCACAGCGGCTACCAGAGTGACAGGCAAGATAAACCTGAACACCGCGCCGAGCTGGGTGTTGCAGACGATACCGAATGTGACGTTAGACATCGCCAACGCGATAGTCAACCAACAGAGTACAGGCTTCACGCAGTTGAGCCAACTCGCAACCATAAACGGAGTGGCGGGGAACACGCTAGGGCGAATCGCTGACAACTTCACAATAGGAAGCGATACGTGGATAGTGCGCGCTTATGGCAAGAGCGGGAATATAGGAACCGCTATCGAAGCGACAGTGGTTCTTACGAGCGGAAAACTTCAAATCCAAAAATGGGATAGGCTGAACAGCGTCGGCATCCCGGCTTGGTGGAATTGGGAGGATGAACCTACCTCGACAACGGCGGTAGGAACAGGACAATGAGTAAACACATAACACAACTTCACATAGAGTGGTCGCCGAGCGGAGTCTACGCTTTTAATATCGCGACGGGCGAGACGGCGAGCGGAAGTAACCTCAATGAGATACGCCGCTTCCTGGAGCCTCACAGACACGCCCTCGTAGGAATAGGACGGAGCGCGGTCTTCTTGAAGACCCTCCGTATGCCCAAAGCCAACCCCGAAGACCTGCGGCGTATCCTCAGCGTACAGGCGGCGCAACTGTTCCCCCTGCCGCCCGAAATGCTCTCCTTCGACTTCATACAGTCGGCTGACCAGAACATGGAGGGTTGCCTGACCCTCATCGCCGCTATGAAGATAGAAGACCTGAAGCAGGTTCGCGCCGAACTACAGCAGGTAGGCTTGACCCCGACGCGCATTCTACCCGTCTCGCTAGGGGCGGTAGGCGTTCTCGCTCATGCGGGGCTGAGAGAGGGCATTCTCGTTGAGAAGTCCGCTACAGGCTTCACTTTCGACGTAGTGCAGACGGAAACGGTGCGGTTTAGCCGCGTGGTCTTTGGAAATGTAGACCCCGTCGCCGAGGTGCAGAGGACTCTCCTCGCCTCCAACGCGAACGCGCTTCCCGTCGTAGCCTCAAGCAAACTCGACATCGCAGGAGCCGCCTCCGCTACCGGTTCAACGCTAGGAAGTCTGCACGAAGCCCCCGCCTTTATGTTCGAGTTGGCGGAGTTTCGAGCGAAGGCGGAGAAGAGGCAGGTGGCTACCCGTAACCGAATGGCGGGGCTGATGCTGGTCTCTTCGCTTCTACTCGTTGGGCTAGTCTATAAAGTGCGTTCGGAAAAGTGGGCGGTTGCGAAGCGTGGCGAGGGGGCGTGGGAGAAGGAGATTTCCAAACTCAAGTCTATCAACAACTTCGAGACGAGCAAAGCCCAAAAATTGAGCGTGATGCAGATGACCTTGAAGAGCGCCTTTGAGCCGGGACAGAAACTTACCGATACGATGGCGGTGATGGCGGATAACGTTCCTCCAAGCGCGTGGGTCACGGGGGTCACTCTGGAGCGCGGCAAGGCGTTGCAGTTGCGCGGCATGGCGAAGTCGGCTCAGGACGTGGCGACGATTGTGGAGACTTTAGGACGCATATCGCGCTTTCGAGACATTAGGCTTATCTTTGCGAATAGCGTGAAGATAGACGACATTCAGCTAGTGCAGTTTAGCGCGACGGCGATAGGGGTGGGCAACCTGCCTATGCCCGCGCCCGCGAAACAGGTAAAGCCAACTGCGAAACCCGCGCCTAAAGAGGGCGAAACTACCACGGGGACGGGACAACAGATATGATTAACTTCAAGAACCAACAAGATGTGGCTCCCAGCGTCATCATACTCTGCTCCATCTTCATTATGCTAGGAACCCTCATCTACGGATTGGCGGTTAAAGTTCCCACTTCGCTGACGCTTACCAAAGGGCGCATGGCGAGTAAAAAGAAGTTGGAACACGATATTAAGACCGCGAAAGCGGACTCGGTGACGCTGGCGCAACAGGTGAAGACGCGACTCTGGACGGAGAAGCCAGACGCGATAACGGCGAAGATACTGGGAAAAGTGACGCTACTCGCGAAACAGTATTCGCTTGGCGTGACCGCATTTCGCCCGCAGAAACAGCAGATACTCGACGGCGTGACGGAGCTACCCTACAACATTATCGTCACTGGCTCGTTTCCCTCCGTGCAGAAGGTGGCGAGAGAGTTAGAGAGTAGTAGCGCTCGGCTAGCCCTCCGCTCCCTCCAATTCGCTTCAGCCGACTCGGCGACCAGTAGCGTGAGCGCAACGCTCAATGTATCCGCCTTTGTGGAGTTGAAAGAGACTCCCGCCTCTTTCTCGAAAACGGGAGCGAAAAAACTATGACAGTCAGTAAACCCATACTCTACGTCGCCCTATTGGCGGTAGTGGTGTACGCCGCGACAACCCTGAACGGAAGCGACCCTCCTAAGAAGGTGGCGAAGCCGCCTAAGACCGCCGCGAAGCCGACAGGCGATGTTGCTTTTAAGGATGAGGACTACAAGGCGCATTTCGCCTCCTACACGCCTCAGCCGAAAGACGCTTTCCTGCCGAAAGTGATTCCTTCTAGCGCCCAACTGGACAAGAAACACGGCGCTCAACCCGTCATGGGCAAGTGGATGCTGACCGGCGTGAACACGGTGAACGGCGCGACGAGCGCGGTTCTGGAAAATGACAGCACGCACGACATTCAGATACTCAAACAGGGCGATACCTTCAATGGAGCCACCGTCGTTTCGATTGAGCCTCTCGCTGTGAACTTTGTAAACAAACTAAGTCAGGTAAGCCGCCTCGCGTTTGCCGAGCCAGAGCCGCCCAAAGAGACAGCGGCGGCGGTCACTCCCGCCGCCGCGCCCGCCAACCCCTTCGCCGCGTTCTTCGCTGGGCAGGGCGGCGGCGGGCAGGGTGGCGGACAGAATATGCCGCAGTTCGGCGGACAGAACACAGCGCAAGGCGGAGGTTCGCAACCTACCGACACAACTACTCAAGAGATACCAACTACAGGGCGACGCGGACGACGTAACCGCGGAGGAAACTAATTATGAACAGAGCGATACGAATTTTAACACCTCTCGCGCTAATAGCGATAGCGCAGACCGCCGCCCTCGCGCAGTTTCCGGGCATGGGAGGCGGCGGCGGTTTCGACGACGCTGCTCTAGCGCCCGTTACGCCGCAGTGGGAGCTGTTTAAACTGAACGCGAAGACGCGAGTCAAAATCAACTTCCACAACGCCAGCCCAGACGCGGTTATCCAGACGCTGAGTCAGGCGAGCGGACTCACCATCCTGAAAGACCCTGCGCTGACTGCGGGTATCACCATCCAAAGCCCGAACGCGGTAGCCCTCAAAGACGCTTTCGCCATGTTCAATCTGGCGCTAGGTATGCGCGGCTTCGAGATTAAGAAGGACGGCGCCTACCTCGTCATCAAAGCGAAGCGGGCTAGTTTCCCCAATATGGGCGGGTTCAACCCTCTCGGCGGCGACACTTTCCCCAGACCAACCAGTCAAGGCGTACTCCGCACCTACGCGCTCACCTTCGCCGACGCCACTCAGGTAGCCCGTGTTATTAACGAGGTGTTTGTTCCCGCAGACCAGACCGCCACGAACGCCCAGGGAGCCAACCCCTTCGCGGGCGGCGGTTTCAACCCTTTTCAAGGGCGTTTTGGCGGTGCGGGCGGCGGCGGCTTCCAGAGACCGGGCAGACCGAATGGCAACGCCAACGTTCGCGCCTCTGCTGAGACCTATAGCAACTCCGTCATCGTGAGCGCCACCGCCACCGACCATACGCAGGTAGAAAAAATTATCAAGAGCATTGACAAGCAGACCGACCAGCCCCAGCAGACTCGCCTCTATACGCCCCAGTATGCGAGCGTCTCCGATTTGGCGACGGTAGTGAACAGCGTTCTGATTAGCAATGCGAACAGGGGACGCGCAGGGCAGACTATTCAGGGACAAGGCGGAGGCGGGGGCTTCAACCCCTTCCGAGGTTTTGGCGGCGGCGGTTTTGGCGGCGGTGGCGGCAACAACCAGAACAACCAGAACATCGCTGTGGAGACCCGCACCAACACGATTGTCGTAACGGCTCCCGAAGAGACCCAGCTTATTGTGGAAAAGACCATCAAGCAGTTGGATAGACCCACCACCTACGCGAGTAGCGCGTTCGTCCTCACTCTGGACAACGCCCGCGCCGACGATGTGGCGCAACTTCTCAATCAGGCGTTCTCTGGGCAACGGACAAACGGAAACACGACAGGGCGCACCGGCACAGGAACCGCCAATCGCACAAACACCACTACAGGCAATCGAGCGGGCGGCTCTACAAACGCTCCCGCTACTTTGGGGCGAAACACGGGAAGCATTAGCAGGGGCGTAGCGCAAGCGCAGGCTATAAACGACGCGGCGCAACAGAGCCTTCTCGACCAGCAGGGAACTGAGATAGCCCAGTTTGGCGGCTTCGGCGGCGGTTTTGGCGGCGGCGGACAGTTTGGCGGCGGTGGCGGTCAGTTTGGGCAAAACCGAAATGGCGCGGGCGGCAACGTCAACCGAAACCAGAGCGGTAGCGGCACTATGACGGGCTACGACGAGAACGGTAAACTTGTCAATGTTCGCGACGTAACGGGCGGCGTCACCGTAATACCCGACATCAATACGAATAGTATTATTATTGTCGCCTCTCCCGAAGCGCGAAAAATCGTCGAGGGAATCGTCAAGCAGTTGGACAAAATTCCAGAGCAGGTGATGATTGAGACGCTCATCGTAGAGGCGACTCTGGACGCATCCACCAAACTCGGCGTGGAGTGGAACTTCACCTCCGGTAACAACGTCACTACCTCCGCCTTCGGAGCCGCCGCCGACACCACACAGCCGCAAGGGCTTCGCTACACGCTTACAGGCGCGGGATATGGCGCTCTCGTTCAGGCGGTTCAGTCGGACACGCGCTTCCAGGTGTTAAGCACCCCGCGCATCTTCACGAGTAACAACTCGTCCGCCGAGATAAACATCAGCCAGAGTCTGCCCTATATCTCAAACCAGACGCAGAACGCGAACGGAACCTTCACCACCTCCACCAGCTATCTGGATGTGGGTATCGTTCTGACGGTCACGCCGCGTATCACCTCGAACGGCTACGTAACGATGGATGTGACTCAAACCGCGAACGACCTGCAAGGCTACACCAGTTTCGGTTCGCCCATTGTCAACCAGCGTGAAGCGCAAACAACGGTGAGCGTAAAAGACAATGAGACCGTGGTTTTGGGCGGTATCATAAAAACGACGGCGAGTACGACACAGAACAAGGTTCCCCTGCTAGGCGACCTGCCTTTGGTTGGCAATCTGTTCCGCTCGAAAAACATAACGACCAACAAAACGGAGTTGCTTGTGTTCCTCACTCCCCGGGTTGTGCGCGACGAAAAAGAGGCGCGTAGACTGCGCGAACAGAACCAAGGGCAACTCGACCCCAAAACGATGGAGCGAATCTTCAAGTCACCTGAAGGCGCGGCTTTCAAGAAGCGGATGGAGGAGAAAGCGAAAGAGATGAAGGCGAAGGAACAGCCTCTCAAGCCTGAAGACAGACCCGCAGAGCCAACCACGCCGGCTCCCGCCCCGCAGGAGCTTCCCTCGTAATGTAGGCGCAAAATGGGGCGGGATTTTCTCATTAGTTTTCACTGTTGAGAACAAATCGCGCTCCTTGCGCCGTATCGAAAATAACCTATCTACTAAGGAGAGTATGTCATTGATTCGTAACTTCCGCTCCAGCAAAACCTTAGGGACGCTCCTGCTTATGGGAACCCTATCCCTCGTCCTCTTTGGTTGTAAGAAGAGTGAAACCTCCTCTACTGACTCCGCTTCCCCTGATGGCAAGCAGACCGCCAGCGCAACAGGCGGAGGAACCAGCGGCGGGGATGGCGCTTCCATCTTCTCTGCGAAGTGCGCGGGTTGCCACAAACTGGGCGAAAAGGGTAGAGGAAACGCTCCCGACCTCACCCACATCGGTGGCGAAAAAGACGCTACCGCTCTCGCCGAGTTTGTAAAGAACCCCAAAAGCAAGAACCCCGGCTCGCGTATGCCCGCCTTCGAGGGCAAAATCTCGGATGCCGACCTGAAAACCCTTACCGAGTACCTCGCTACGCAGAAGTAGGGCGCATAGATTGGCGCGTTGCCAAAAGAGGAAATAGCCGTCTGATACTGTAATAGTGCATAGCGCTCGTATGAAACGGAAGCGACGACAGGAATGACGGCTATAGAGCTACGACACACAACTCCGGCGATGGTGCAGAACCTCTCCGATGAAGACCTCTTGCGTCTCATCGCAGAGGGTAGTAATACGGGTATGGAGGAGATGGTAAAGCGCTATCAAAAGCCGATATATCGGTTTCTAATGCGGTTTCTGGACTCCTCCGAGGATGCCGAGCAGACGACGCTCAACGTTCTTGTTCGCGCATGGGAGTACGCGCCCCGCTTTCAACACCGCTCCAAAGTTTCGACATGGCTCTACCGAATCGCTTTCAATATGGCGAGAGACCTGTTTGAACGAAGGAAAGGGAGACCGCAACAGATTCCACTGCTAGAGCAGACAAACCTCGGCTCCGCAGGGGTGCGAGACGCAGAGAGCGAAGCGCTACAGCGCATGGAGATGGACGAAAAGTATCAGCATCTACAGTGCGCCCTCAAACAGTTGAATGAGACCGATAGACTGCTCATAATTCTCTACTACTTTGAAGAGAGCAGTTATGAAGAGATGGAAGCCATCTCAGGATTTTCTTACAAAGTATTAAAAACCCGCCTTTCAAGAGCGCGACAACGGCTACGCGCAGTACTGGAGCCATCATCATGAACTGCCGACAATGCGATGAAAATATATCTGACTACGTTTCAGGGCGATTAGACCCTATCGAAGGGGCTAATCTCTCCAATCACTGCGCTACCTGCCCAGATTGCGCCCATTCGCTAGAGCGAGAGAGGGCTTTTCGCCAACTCTTTTCGGAGGCGAAACCCATCCTTCGTTCGCCTGATTTGTGGTCGCAGGTCTCCATGCAACTCGCGCCGCGCAAAAAACGCTTTGTTATACCGCGCTTGTGGCGAGGTTCCCGCGTCGCCTTGACCGCTGTGGCGGCGGCGCTTATGTTCACCCTGCTTTCCAAGCCCAAAGCGCCGGCTCCCATAGACCCTCATGGTGGCGTTATAGTGGTGGAAAACCTGCCTACGCCTCCCGCCTCTCTCACCTCCCTCGCGGTTGACCAAGGGGCTTCTCGCGTCGGCGTAGATGAGAGCGAGTATGTCTACAATCAGACCCGTGTAGCGTATCAGGTGGGCTTTGCGCTACCGGAAGAGGGGCGACGCTAACCATGAAGAGATTTATTGTAGTTCTGATTGCGCTCAGTTTGGGAGTTATGACCAGTAGCGGCGCTTTTGGGCAGGGAGAGCCGTTTATCCGTCCGAGAGGCGGCGGTCCCCCTGTCATGTCGCCCGAAGACCGCGAGAAGTTTCGCATACGAGTCGGGATGAATACGCAACAACAGGAGCAGATGGAGACCCTCTTCAAAGACATTCACAAGCGGCGCACCGACCTTTTCAAGCGTATGCGCGAACTCTTCGAGGAGCGCGAAAAAGTAACCGACGATTATGAGTTCGACCATAAACGCGAGAAGGCGATTCGCAATGAACTGGGGAAAATTAACGCGGAACTTCTAAATCTGCACACTGAGACGGAAGAGAAGATACGCAAAATCCTGAATAAAGAGCAGTTCGAGAAACTGCGAGAAATACGCAAAGAACAAAAAGCGCAGTGGCAAAAAGAGCGTGGCTCTCGTGGAGACCGTCCGCCGCCTCCTATGCCGTAAAGTCATAAACGCTTCCGCCGCCCCTACCCTTTCGCTTATCTATCCGCTATTAGGGGCGAGAGTAGAGCGTAGCGTGTGGCGTAAACGTAACGCCTTCGTCTAGCGGGAATATCGGTCTGGCGCAGAGAGTGTGACCTAGCGTCGGCAGATTCGCGGAGGTGGAGCCGGGTATGTCGATGTTGAAATTCTTCTCCACCCATGCGTCGTACATCTGATACTCGGTGTGGGGAGATTTCACCACGATAAGGTCAAAATCTGTCGGGTTCAGCCCGTTCGCGTAGTAGAGGGCGCGGTCAAACAGCCCCACTGTTTCGCTCAGAACGACCACGACAAAGTTATCGAACTCAAGAACCGCCGTCAGCCCCGCGTTAATGCCCGACTTCATCGTCTCATAACGCGCTCGCCCATCTGAAAGCAGACGCACCCGCGCCGATACCTGCATTGGCGAGAAGCGCCCTGTATCCAGCCCCCCGCCTAAACCAACCTCTACTGTTGCGCCAACGCCCGCCATAGCCGCCTCCGAAGCGGCTACGGGGTCGACTATCTGCGCCAATACGCGCTTGCTATAACCGCTCTCCCGCAACCCCTTGAGGATGATATTCGAGTCGCCTGTCGCGCCCGACGAGGTAGCGTCCGCCGCATCCGTAAAGAGAACAGAGCCGCTTATCGTTTTCGCCTGAGCGATAGCGCGTTCTAGCGAGATAAACTTGCCCTGCATTCTATGGCGCAACGCCCAGAACTCCTCTGCAAGCCGTATCGCCTCGTTCGCCGCTCCTTCCGCGTCCCCCTCTGTCATCACAAGCGTCTGCGTACAGAGTTCCGGCGCGTCTGTAAAGGGGTTTCCAATCATAATGCCTGCGGAGAGCGCCGTCCCATCTCGTTCGAGGCGTTGCGCCTCGCGTATGAGGTCGCCATAACAGCCCGTTTTCGTGATGAGTTCGTCGCCGCGCACAAGCGCGGGAACGACTACCCGCGCCATCACAGGCTTTAGTTTTTCCGTGAGTATACGGACGAGGAGTTGGGCGGCGCGACGACCTGTGTCTGCGAAATCTACGTGGGGGTAGGTGTGGTAGAGGGCGAAACCGTTCACTTGCCGGAGCATACGGTCTGTGAGTATGCCGTGCAAATCGAGGGAGATGACGATAGGAATCTGTTCGCCGACGATACGTCGCGTCTCTTGAAGCAGGTAGCCCTCCGGGTCGTGTTCGCCCTCCGCGCCCATCGCCCCATGCAGGGAGAAGTAGACCGCCTCCACGCCTGTCTCCGCGCATTCCGACACGGAGGCGAGTATCTCGTTAGAGAGAGTCTTCCAGCCCTCCGCCGAGAGTAGCCCCGCCGAACCCGCCCGTGCTGAAATCGCGAGAACAGGCTCCGTATCTGTAACGCGAAATACCGGAAGCGCCCCGCCTAGAGCCGTGTTCAGCCCCTCCTGCTCTAGCATCTGCGTACCGTGCGCGATATGGAAGTTCTCGTATTGCGACGGAACGGGGTTAAAGGAGGAAATCTCCTGCATACACTCAACGACTAAAATTCGCGGTTGCGACATGGCTCTCTCCTAAACACGCGCCTACGCCGTCATCAGATTCGGTTATGGAGCGTCCAGTATAACTGCACTCTTCTAACCTTGTTCTACAGGTCAATATGCTACGAAGCCCCACTACTCGCAACAGTTGAATCGGTCGAAATGACATGGCGTACTAAAATAAGGCTATCCGCCCTTATTGCTGGGTCTGAGAAGTTGGTCAGTATCCTTCTCTACTGTATTATATGATGGTCTTAATAGTGTTTCAGGGGAGGTTGGAGCGCTAGACGTGCGAAGAAGCGTGTCTGTATTCTGCGAGAACGCAGGGTGCATCTGTGTTAGAGCGTCAATCTTCTTGCTAATTGAGTTAATAATGCGTTGCTTGTCCTTGTCTCTTTGCTTTAGACAGGCAATGACTATTTTGGAGGCAATAAGAAAATAATATACAAACCCGCCGCAATGTAGAAAACGAGAGGGGATAGTCGTAGGTGTAAGTATCCAGCCAACCCTACTATCGGCAACACTGTCACAACCGCCATCCCAGAATACACACCCAATCCTACGAATTGTACAAGACCCGATGGCACTTCTATAGTGTAGTGTTTTTTAATTCTATCCCTATCCGCTTTGAACTCAGCGATTTTCCGATTTCCCTCGCATGGCTCAACGATTCCACAGGCAGGGCAATACTTTGCACGTTTTGAATCAATACCCGCTTTGCATTTCCAGCATTTCAGTACCATAGGTCGCCACCTCCTCCAATATCACGTATAACCATACCATGAAGGGAGGCTATTCGTAACAGCCGCGTCCCGCTTCGCTAGTGGAAGCCTTACCTTCGCGCCTTTCAATATGAGTAATCCGTTAACTTGCCTTTGGTTTGTGGTGACGAGCAATAGAGAGTGAGCACAAGGCTACACTACTCCAGGCAACGATGGGCCATATAAACAAGAAGCCGAGAATTATCGGAGTATACCCCGCCTCGCCCACTGTGCGCTTTTCAACAAAGAGAAGGGTTAGCCTCAACGCCAGAAACCAGCCCGCGATACTAGAAAGAGCGATACCAACAACCGCTCTTCCGAGAGACCAGCCCATGAGCCTACATCTACGCTGTAGCCAGTGAGAAGACGCATAGGTAGGTAAGCAGAACACAAGCAAACCGTAGATTATCTCTGACATGAACACTCCTTTAGGCACTGTGCGTATAAAGGAGGCACCGTACCAGTGTCACAGAGTATTATGGCGGTGTGATGCCGCAAAGGGGGTAGCTGTCCGCACTGTCTTGCCTACGCCGTCATCGGCTCATGCTTCTCCGAAGAGTTGAGTAGTTCCGGCTCCGGTTGTGGAACGCCCAGCATATCTCGCGCCGCTATCGCAAAGTCAAGCGTCGTCAGATTGCACAGGCGATGCAGAATAGGAATCGCGCCGTGTTCGATAAACTTATCGGGGATGCCGAAGAGTTTCGTATGCACATCGGTCAGCCCATGACTGGAAAGAGTTTCGAGTACGCCCGAACCTACACCGCCAGCCAGCGCCCCCTCCTCCATCACGATAATTTTGCCGATACGCTTTGCAACGTCTACGATTTTGGCGGTGTCTAGCGGTTTCGCCCACCGCAAGTTGACCACCTCCACCGAAATGCCCTCATGTTGCAGGGTCTGGGCGGCTTGGAAGGCGGGAACAACCATATTCCCGAAGGCGAGGAAAGCGATGTCTGTTCCCGATTGCAGGGTCTCCGACTTTCCGAAGACGATAGGCTCCGCCTCATGATTCCAGTCAATGGAGGGCGCATTGCCACGCGGGTAGCGAATAGAGATGGGGCTTGCGTTTTTACCCGTAACGTGTTCATCGACGCTATAGGTGAGCATCGCGGCAAGGTCTTCCCCGTCTTTCGGGGCGAGAATCGCCATATTCGGGATATGGCGCAGGTAAGTAATGTCGAAAACGCCGTGATGCGTGGGCCCATCGTCGCCAACTACTCCCGCCCTATCGAGGCAGAAGATGACAGGTAGGTTCTGTATGGCTACGTCGTGGAGAATGATGTCGTAGGCGCGTTGCATAAAGGTGCTATAGATAGCGGTGATGGGCTTCATGCCATCCGCCGCCAGCCCCGCCGCGAAGCAGACCGCGTGTTGCTCGGCGATAGCCGTATCGAAATAGCGCTCTGGATGCACCTCTTTGAACTTGTTCAGCCCCGTGCCATCAGGCATAGCGGCGGTTATCGCGACTACTTTGGGGTCGCGGTTCGCCAGTTCGATAATCGTCTTGCTGAAAACGCCTGTCCACGTGCTGGTTCCGCCCTTGCTTCCTGCGGAGGAGTTCTCTTGAAACATGGTGGGGGTGACGGCGTGCCATTTTCGGGCGTTCTCTTCGGCGGGGTCGTAGCCCTTGCCCTTTACGGTACGCAGGTGAACGAAAACAGGTCCGTGCATCTGCTTAATCTGTGTGAAGAGGTCGAGGAGCAAGTCGAGGTTATGCCCGTCTACGGGCCCAATATAGGAGTAGCCCAACTCCTCGAAGATAACGCCGGACTGTGTGTGGTCGGGTTGAACGAAGTGGGTGAGGCTGTGCTTTAGAACGGAGTCTGCGGCTTGCTTCATGGCGTGTCCGGGCAGACCGGGTACGCGGTCGAGGAGCGATTTCGTGCGGGCTTCCATGTTCTGATAGAGCGGAGAGACGCGCAACTTAGCGAGGTAGGTGGCGAGCGCCCCTACGCTCTCCGCAATGCTCATCTCGTTATCGTTGAGAATGACGACGAAGTTCCGTCCGCTGTGTCCCGCATTGTGGAGACCCTCCAGGGCAAGCCCCGCTGTAAGGGAGGCATCGCCAATCACCGCGAGAACGCTCTCGTCGTCGCGACCCGCAAGGTCTCGCGCCACTGCAAAGCCATACGCCGCGGAGATACTCGTGCCAGCGTGTCCCGCTCCGAAGAGGTCGTACTCGCTCTCTTCACGGCGCAGAAACCCGCTAATTCCTCCGTATTGACGCAGGGAGTGGAAACGGTCTAGCCGCCCCGTCAGCATTTTGTGGGCGTAGCACTGATGCCCTGTGTCCCAGATAACTTTATCTTGAGGAACGTTGTAGATGGTGTGTAGAGCTAGGATAAGGTCTACCGCGCCGAGGTCTGAGGCGAAGTGCCCGCCCGTCTGTGAAAGGTTATCAATAATCGCTTGGCGTAGTTCGCGCGCCACCTGTTTCAGCTCGTCCCGTGTCAGGGTTTTTAGGTCGGCGGGGCTGTGGATACGCGATAGCAGGTCGTACATAGTATAGGTTTTCCCTCTCAGGACACGACTTTAGTTACTTCAAAAGGAGCGTCTGTCCTGCGTAGATGCCACATTACATGGAGGATGATATGGCATTTTACCCGCTAAAAACGGGAGTGTCAATCGGTATGTACGGCAGTAAGAGTTCAGAGTTGCAGGAATCTTCACATAACCTCACCCAACCTCTCCTTCGCAAAGGAGAGGAGTTATTGTGGTTTGAGATTTGAAGGGCTTGCGGCGCTACTTTAGGACGCGTCGATTTCGCACGTTTTCGCGGTTAATTCCCATAACCCTGAACTCTACCTTTTGCCTAAACGTCAACTCAAATTTACCGCAATGTGTCATACTACAGGTGTTCCAATAGAGTTGATACTACACAGAGGTCAGTAACCTATGAGAGCATTGGTCACGGGCGCGTGCGGGTTTGCGGGTTCCTATCTGGTTCGCCACTTGCGAGAGGCGGGAGATGCGGTTGTTGGAACCTGCCTACGCCTTCAAGAGGGCGATAGCGCGGACTGCGAGCGCCGCGCCCTGGATATTTGCGACGAAGCGCAGTGCAGAGCCGTTATTGAATCGGTTCAACCCGACGTTGTATACCACCTCGCGGCGATAACTTTCGTTCCCAATGCGGAAAAAGAGTTTCAGGCGACGCTGGCGACCAATGTCGGCGGAACCTATAACCTGCTACGCGCCTGTCGGGAAGCGGGTGGCGGGGTTCGTTTTGTCTTTGTCTCCTCTAGCGAAGTCTACGGGCGAATCGCCCCGCAAGACCTCCCTCTCTCTGAACAACAGCCCCTGCGCCCCGCGAACAACTACAGCATGACCAAAGCGATGGCGGAGATGGTCGCCCAACGCTTTCACGGGCAGGCGGGTATTCAGAGCGTGATAGCGCGTCCCTTCAACCATACGGGGGCGGGGCAGGAGGCGCTGTTTGTCGCCTCTAGTTTCGCCAAACAGCTCGCGCAAATCGCGAAGGGACTGCTTCCCTCCGTTATAGAGGTTGGCAACCTAGAGGCGCAACGCGATTTTAGCGACGTTCGCGACATAGTACGCGCCTACCGCCTGATTGCCGAGAGCGGCGAAGGGGTCTACAACCTCTGTAGCGGACGCTCCGTCTCTATGCAAACCCTCCTAGATACCCTGATAACCCTTTCTGGACAGCAGGTCTCCGTAGAGGTTTCAGCAGAGCGGTATCGCCCCCTTGACGTTCCCGAAATCTACGGCGATAGTAGCCGCCTCCGTAACGGACTAGGCTGGGAGCCTAGGCACTCCCTAGAAGAGACCCTCGAATCGCTCTACAGATACTGGCTCGACAAAATTTCCCGCCTTTCTTAGTGAAGTACAGAGGCGCAGAGGAGAAACCCCTACATGATTACAACGGTGATGGTTAGCCCCGAAGAGGCGGCGGCGGGGAAGATGACCCCCGAAAACTTCGAGATGGCGGTAGCCGCTATGAAGCGTGATGGGTGCGTTGTTCTGCAAGATGTTATCGATGTAGAGCATATCCGCATTTTGCGAGAGAAGATGTTAGAGGATGTAGCGCTCTTTATGGGGCGAAAAGACGCGCCATTCAACTTCAATCGCGGCAACATTCAGCAAGACCCGCCGCCCTTCCCGCCCTATCTCTTCAAGGATGTTCTTCTAAACGACCTCGTAATACAGGTGACAAAGGCGCTACTGGGCGCGGGAGTGAAGAGCAATTTTTATAGCGGCAACACCGCCGTCAAGAGCGACCTACGTCAGCCCGTCCATGTAGATGTGGGGCATCTCTGGTCGGATATGGAGGTAGCCACGCCGACTTTCGGAATTGTGGTGAATGCGCCCGTGGTAGACGTGAGCGCGGAGAATGGTAGCACTGAACTTTGGCTCCGCACTCACCTCATTCCTTCCGTCTCCATCCACGACCCCAAAATCAATATCCCGGAAGAGGAGTTGGAACGAGCGCGTCAGGCGGGATACCAGCCCGTTCAAG
>CAIJLM010000185.1 GCA_903821495.1 uncultured Chthonomonas sp.
CACATAACCTCACCCCTCCTCTCCTTCGCAAAGGAGAGGAGTTCTTGTGGTTTGAGATTATAAGCCTGTGCGATTAGTTCCAATCGATGGGATTTTGTACATTTTTTTCGCGTGTTTTGCGTGTTTCGCGGTTAAATCCTAAAAGAGTGAACTCTTACAAAATACTAATTGTCTTGACAATAGTTGTTTGAACGGGTATTATTCAAGCATGAGCGTACAAGACACCATAATTCGCCCTAAGCGCCTACGGTTCGACTCGCTTCAACAGGAGGCGTTTCTGAATCTGTGGCGCACGTATGACCGCCTCAAACTGCTAGAGGACGAACTGTTCTGCCAGTACGAACTGACGGCGCAACAGTACAACGCCCTACGCCTCCTCAAGGCGGCGCATCCGAACCGCGTCCCCACGCTCTCCCTCGCCAGCCAACTCGTCTCCCGCGCTCCCGACATAACGCGCCTTCTCGACAAACTGTTCGAGCGGGGCTATATAGACCGCGAACGTCCCGCAGAGAATCGGCGCTCCGTGCAGGTAGGGGTTACGGAGGAGGGCTTGACGCTCCTTGCGGAGTTGTCGGAGAGAGTGCGCGAGTGTCATCAGAAGCAGCTAGGACACCTGAGCGAAGGCGAACTCGAACACCTCACGCGGTTGCTACAGAAGGTGCGCGAACCCCACGAATCCGCGGATAGTAGTTGGCGAGAGAGTTGTGAAGGGTAGTTACCGCACAACGTTAGTTTTTGAAATAGAAGAGAAACTTACTGAAGGAGAGAGAACGATGTCTCAATCGGCAAGCAGTGTAGATGTGGTAGTGATTGGCGGAGGACCCTCCGGCTCCACCGCCTCGACCTTGATAGCCCAGAACGGCTACAAAGTGCGACTGTTCGAGCGCGAACATTTCCCCCGCTTTCATATCGGCGAGTCGCTTATCCCGGAAACCTACTGGGTGTTAAAGCGTCTCAATATGCTCGAAAAAATGAAAAGTAGCCAGTTTGTGCAGAAGGTCTCCGTACAGTTCGTTAGCCAACACGGGCGAGTTTCCGAACCCTTCTACTTTACCGACCACAATCCCCATGAGTGTTCGCAGACGTGGCAGGTGCTTCGTAGCGAGTTCGATTTGCTCATGCTCAACAACGCTCGCGAACATGGCGTAGACGTGCAAGAGGGCGTGAGAGTGCGCGAAGTTCTCTTCGAGGGAGACCGCGCTGTAGGCGTGCGCGTTCAACATGAGGACGGGAGCCTAGAAGAGGTCTCTGCGAAAGTAGTTGTAGACGCAAGCGGGCAGAGCGCCATGCTAGGGAATAGGTTCAACCTGCTTGTGAAAGATGCAGAACTCAAGAAGGGCGCGGTCTGGACATACTGGAAGGGCGCGAAGCGCGATAGCGGGCGTGATGAGGGCGCGACGCTCGTTATTCAGACCAAAGGCAAAAAGGGCTGGTTTTGGTACATTCCGCTCCACAACGACGTAATGAGCGTAGGCATTGTCCGCGCCTTTGACGAACTCTTCGCGGGAAATCGCGACCACGAGGTTATCTACAAGGAAGAGGTGGAGAACTGCGAAGAGGTGAAGCGCCGCCTTGCCAACGCAACGCAGTGCGATAAATACTACGCCACCAAAGACTACAGTTATAAGTCTAAGCAGTGCGCGGGAGACGGTTGGGCGCTGATAGGCGACGCTTTTGGCTTTCTAGACCCTCTCTACTCGTCGGGCGTTCTTCTGGCTTTGAAGAGCGGACAACTTGCGGCGGACGCTATCTCGGAAGGCTTGGCGATGGGCGACACCTCAGCGAGTCAACTCGGCAAGTGGGGTCCCGATTTCAACGAGGGTATGGACAGAATGCGCCGACTCGTTTGCGAGTACTACGACGGGTTCAGCTTCGGCGCATTCGTCAAAAAGCATCCGCACTATAAAGGACACCTCACCGACCTGCTTATCGGCAACCTGTTCAACGACCATGTCGCAGAGGTATTTCCCCACATGGACGAGATGCGCGCCGAGATGGCGGCGGCGAAGGCGTAGCCCTGCTTTCAGGAGAAAACAGTTTGCGCCAAGACCGAGCGTCTCGAACGTTGCTCTTCTATATCGCCCTGCTCTGCTTCTGCGGGGCGGGGCTGACGTGGGCGTTGAAGATGGGTTCTCATCTGGAGAGCCAGCGCGTCGCTACGCCCGCCGTCTCTGCGTCAGCAAGCAGTTCGGGAGGAGTCGCTAGCGCCCTAGAAGCGAATCTGCGCCAACCCCTGAGCCTGCTACTGCTCCAACTCCTTGTGGTTTTAGGGGCGACGAAGGGGGTAGGAGGGCTATTTCGGAGGTGGGGGCAAGCCGTTGTTATCGGGGAGATGGTCGCGGGGATTATGTTGGGTCCCTCTCTGCTAGGTTGGCTGTTTCCGGGACTGATGAGGGCGATATTCCCCGCCAATTCGCTTGGCGTTTTGAGTATGCTGAGTCAACTCGGCATTATTCTATTCATGTTTTCAGTGGGGGCGGAATTAGAGATAGGTCATCTCAAGAAATGGGCGCATACCTCGCTTCTTATTAGCCACGCTGGAATTGCAATTCCCTTTGTTCTTGGTTCTGTTCTCGCGCTTACGCTCTATCACCCTCTTGCGCCCCCGAACACTCCGTTTTTCATTTTCGCTCTTTTTATAGGCGTTGGAATGAGTTTTACCGCCTTTCCGGTGCTTGCAAGAATTATCGAGGAGCGCGGTCTTTCTAATACGTCGCTAGGCAATACCGCGATAACGAGCGCGGCGATAGAAGATGTGACGGCGTGGAGTCTACTCGCTTTGATTATCACTCTTGCGAAATCCGCCTCTCTCGCCTCCGTTCTTGTTGCGGTCTTTCTCACCCTTCTCTTCGTGGGAGCGATGCTTTTTCTTGTAAAGCCCTTGCTCGCCCGCTCTCTTGCGTCAAGCGAAACAGAACCTTTCGACGAACCTCGAACCATCGTAATATGTCTGTTTCTGGTCTTAGGGGCGGCGTGGTGTACTCAGGCGATAGGGATATATGTGTTGTTCGGGGCATTTTTGGCGGGAGTGGTTCTACCCCGCGACCCGCGCCTTACCGCGCTTGTTAGGGAGCGATTGGCGGCTCTCAGCGCCAACCTCCTGCTTCCTCTCTTCTTCGCGTTTACGGGGCTACGAACTCAGATAGGTCTGTTGGGCGGCTCGACGGCGTGGGGATATGCGCTTGCGATTATCGGCGTGGCGATTGCGGGTAAGTTGGGGGGATGCTATATTGCGGCGCGTTGGTCGGGCATGACGCATTGGGACGCTTTCGCGCTGGGGAGCCTGATGAATACACGCGGACTCGTGGAGTTGATTGTGCTGAACATTGGCTACGATTTGGGGGTGTTTTCACCCTCTATCTTCGCGATGCTTGTGCTTATGGCGCTCACGACGACGCTGATGACCAGCCCTCTGCTGTCACTTGTGGAGAGGTTACGAGGAGAGGTTGGAGGTTAGCCCTCCCGCCACACGCGGAAGCGACACCGTTACCGTCGTTCCCTCGCCCTCCGCGCTCTCAATAACAAGGCTCCCCTGATGCGTGTCCACAATGCTCTTGCAGATGGACAGCCCTAGCCCCGTTCCGCCTAGCGCCCGCGCCCGCGCCGTATCCACTCGATAGAAGCGCTCTGTAAGACGAGGGAGGTGTTCGGGGGCGATGCCGCTTCCCGTGTCCTGCACTGTAAAATGAACCTGCTTTTCGTCGGCGGTTAAGGAGAGGACGATTTCGCCCTCCTCTGGCGTGTAGCGATAGGCGTTTTCCAGCAGGTTAGTCAGTACGCGCTTCAAATTGTCGAACGCGCCGCGTAGTTTCGCTTCGCCCTCCATCCCGCTCACTATCAGTTTCGCGCCCTCGCGATTCGCGAAGGTCTCCGCGACTTCGCCCATCAAGTCCTGCGCGTCGATGTTCTCGTGTTGAACCTGTAGTTGACCGCTATCCGCTTTCGCAAGTAGGAGAAGGTCTTGCACGAGGCGGTTCATAGTGTTCGCGCTACGCCCAATCACGCCCAGCGTATTGCGATAAGCCTCCGCCGTGCGTTCGCCCTTCTGATACAAATCGGCGTTCGCCTTGATGACCGTGAGAGGGGTGCGTAGCTCGTGCGAAGCGTCCGCCACGAACTGCCTCTGCTGTTCCAAAACCTCCTCCTGCCTCTGAAATGAGTTCTGGAGCCGCGCAAGCATACCGTTCAGCGTCGCGCTCAACTCCGCAAACTCGTCATCTCCATAGACGGGCAGTCTTCGCGCTAGGTCGTCGCTCCCCATCCGCTCCGCTGTTCTGCTGATACTGCGAACAGGGAGAAGAGAGCGCCTTACGAGGTAGTTGACCGCTATCGCTATCACTCCCATTGCGACGGGGAAGAGCAGTATCAGCGTGTTCCTAAGTTCAGACTGTACGCGATACACTTCGTCAAGCGGCGCGGCGTGTTGCGCCACTCCTACAACTCGCCCCGCCTCTGTTATCGGTTGTGTGATAATACGTAGCGGCGTGTCGCCATCCATAATATTGGAGAGTATCTGTTCGCCCTCCAAACCCCTCTGAATGTCGTCGGGCGCGTAGATTGGGGCGTTATCGTGCGCGAGAGGTCGCCTTTGGAGGTCGAGCATTACGCCCCGAAACGGTTGGCGAGAGTTCGGGGGGGGAGGGGGCGGTCTCATGCCCTCTCCATCGGGGGGCGGGGGACGGCGGTGGTCGTCTATAAAGCGCTGTGAACGCCGCTCAAGGTCGTGGTCGAGCGCCCGCATCTGGCTCCCCGCCGCGATAAAATAGGTGAGGAAGCCTAGCAGGATAAGGGCGATAGCCATGACCATGATATTTTGCAAAATGAGGCGCGTTCGTATGGAGGCGCGATTCACGGTCAGCCCTCCTCTGTGCGGCGCAGGGTGTAGCCCACGCCATGCACTGTCTGAATCAGTTTGGATTCCGAGTTCGCGTCTATCTTCTTGCGTAGTAGGCGGATATAGGCATCCACTGTGTTCGAGTAGCTCTCTTCGTCCATCCAGACCCGCTCTTGAATGGTTTCGCGGGTAAGCACCTGCCCTTCGTGCGAGGCGAGGGCTTCCAGCAAATCGTACTCTCTGGGGGTGAGCGAAATGGAGTGTCCTCCGCGGTGAACGCTACGGGCGTTCGTGTCAATCTCCAAGTCGGCGATACGAATTGTCTTGCCTTTATGTACGCGGTCGCGACGTATGAGGGCGCGAACCCGCGCCAGCAGTTCATCGAAATCGAAGGGTTTCGGGAGGTAGTCGTCTGCGCCCATCTCCAAACCCTTCACTTTGTCGCGCACTGAGTCTCGCGCCGTAAGCATGAGGATAGGGGTGTGGTTCCGCATGGCGCGTAGCTCTTCGCAGACGCTCCAGCCGTCCCTGCGAGGTAGCA
>CAIJLM010000186.1 GCA_903821495.1 uncultured Chthonomonas sp.
AGTAGTAAGTATAATAAGTCGAGCTTCCGGGAACTCGGCGCGGATGTTTGTTATTGCGTCGGTTCCGCCCATTTCCGGCATATGTAGGTCCATTAGAGTGACATCGGGGCGGAGAAGACGGAACTGTTCCATCGCATCGCGCCCATTAGCGGCTTCCCCCACCGCCTCTACGCCCGGCTCATACTTGAGCATCAACGCCAATCCGGTGCGTACCACGGGATGGTCGTCTACAATTAGGATTCAGATACTGTTTTCTGAACTCATTGCTGTCTCTCCTGAGGTGTCGCCCCCGCTTTGGGTATCACCACAACCACTTCGGTTCCTACTCCGGGCGCGCTAATAATCGTCAACTGCCCTCTCATGCGCTCGGCGCGCTGACGCATTCCTATCAGCCCGAAACCACCGCTCTCTTTTTGGCGCTCGGCATCAAATCCCCTACCATCGTCCTGAATGCACAGCCGAATCTGCTCATCGGTAAAGGTGAGTTCGGCGAATAGGGTCTGGGCTTGTCCATGCCGGATGGCATTGTTCAACGCCTCCTGAGCGATGCGATACATATTTATTCTAGTCTCTGCGGTGAGTCGGTACGGCTCGCCGTGAATATACACTTGCTGTTGAACCGTTGTTCCGAGCGTCATCTGCTCTACCATGCGCGGAAGCTCGTGGGCGAGGTCGCTAGATTCTAGCGATTCGGGTTGCAAAGCCCATACAGAACGCCGGGCTTCCCCTAGACCTTGACGCGCCAACTCGGCGATCTGCGTGATGAGGTCCCACGCCTCTTTTGGCTGCTCTTGCGCGATTCGTTGAGCGACGCCCAGATGGATAAGCATTCCGGTAAAAGCCTGCGCCAGTGTATCGTGGATTTCGCGCGCGAGACGGTTGCGCTCTTCTAGCACTGCGGATAGGCGGCTCTGCTCCGCTACACGCGCCATCTGAACAGCGAGTACCGCCTGCTGGGCTAACGCCTGCGCCACCTCCATATCCTCTGAGAGATAGGTACGGACGTAGGTACTGCAGATGCTAAAGATACCGATGAACTGACCTTCCAGAAAAAGGGGAATCAGAACAAGAGTCTGCACTCTTCTTTCCAGTAAGTCTGCGCGACAGTGGGCAAGTTCCGGGGCGTTCGCAACATCGCTGTAGAGGGTAATTTTATTAAGGCGTCCCTGTTCCGCTCCATGAGGAAAGGCTCTGGAAATCTTCCTTTGGTTGTAAACAATCAAAGGAAGAATCAGGTTTTCTGGCGCGTCCTCGCTCTGCGCCTCGTAATAGTCCAAATGGAGATAGCAGGACTGTATGACTGGGTCATAGAGCCAAAAACCGCCCTCCTGCGCCCCGATATGCTCCGTGATGGATTTCAACACCTGACTGATGAAGTTATCTCTTACGGGTTCCAAAGCGAGAAGGCGCAGGGTGTTTGCGAGCGCCTCTAAGCGTCCGACTGCAACCTGTTTAACTCTCCGTTGCGCGAGGGCTTCCACCTCTAGCCCCTCATTGGATTTTGTTAATGCTAGAGCGCGCGCCTGAAAGTACGTCGATCGCTCTTCCCAAACCGAATACAGTTTGTCCAGAACGGGGCTAGCGACAGCGTTCTCGCTCCTTGCTACGTTCATCATACTGGGAGGGGGAGCCGTAGCTGGCACTTCTGTCTCACTCTGTTCTTTGACAATTTGTTGAGGCATTGTAGATTCAGCCCTCTTTCTCTCGTCAAGCGCGAACGACTTTCACAAACATGGCGAGACTACTGCCGTCTATCTCTCCAATACAAACACGCCTCTACCCCCAGACGCGCAGATATCAACTGGGCGAGAGGTAGAGGGCTATTCCTCCGACGCGCTTGTGAGAGCGAAAATGAGGAACTCGTTTGTAAATTGATATTGGGGAGTATACCATGCTTTCAGGCGTTACCCTGCATATCGAAAGATATGGATTGACCGATTGCTAACTCCAAAGTCGGGATACGGTTTTTTTGCAACTGCCTTCTTGTAGCGTCCGCCCCTTCGCAAGGGGCAGGGCGAATGCGACCCCTCTCCAACCTCTCCCCGAAACGGAGAGAGGCGAATGCCGATGGCGGAAGGCTTCCGCACTCATCAAAAGTTGGCGGAAAACGGGAGCATTGCAAGTCTCC
>CAIJLM010000187.1 GCA_903821495.1 uncultured Chthonomonas sp.
AGTCGCGCCCCTCCTCATAGGTCGCTCCGCTCTCGCCGCGAACCGTTACAGGGCAACCGGGACGGCGAATCACATTGAAAAGCCCAATCTCCTCAATTTTAAGGTCATCCCACCACATTTTGCCCGATTTGCCGTTCCATGTTCCAAGGTAGAGCAGGGCGTTTGAACTGCTGAAACTGTTGAAGACGAGATTGTACTGCTTCCAGTCCTGCGTTTTGTCGGTGTGGAAGGTCTGAAAACTAAGCGAACCCTGCGCGTCCGGCGTGAGTATTTTCACCTCTGCATCGGCGGGGGCGAGGCTCTCTGTTTTAAGCCAAAAGGAGATACGGTACTGCCGCTGGGGTTGGAGTTTTATCGGTTGGTTGATACGGCAGTGCGCGTACTGGTTCTTACTAACGCTCTCCATACGCAGAGAGGTCTTGCCGCTATGCGCTATCTCGTGGTCGGCGAAAGTGGTCACGCCCTCGTCGTCTTGATAGCCCCACCCGTTAAAGTGATTGCCGCGCACGTCCTCGAAATCGGCGTTATTGGTATGTGTGGGGTTGTCCGGCGTAAAGGCGACCCCGCCGTTATTCACCGTGAATAGCGCGTCCTTCGCAAGAATGCCCTCCACATAGTTTCTATCGCGCCCCCCACCCATAACTATCGCAATCAGGTCGAGACCATTCGCTTTGGCGGCGCGACGAAGTTCGGGGGCTTTCGCGGCGGGTACGTTGTACGAGAAGGCGACTCCGTTGTATCCGCTCGCCTTCGCACGTGGAAAGCGTGCAATCATCTTGTCCACCTCTTTGGGGTCGCTCATATCACGCCATACGAAGAGCCAACGCTTTTTCATAGTGGCGGCGACGGTAGGCTTGGCATAGGCGGAGGCGGGCGCGAAAAAATGAAGGCTCCCGGCAATCGTCAAAAGAGTGAGAAGAGAGCGAAGGAGACGTGAAAACATGGCTTGCCTCTAAAAGGTTTGGATAGCAATAGACTTCTCCAAACCGCTCTCTAAATCCTGCTCGGTTAAAATTGTTTTATATTTCTGAGGCGTGTGCAGGAATTGAGGAAAACATTCGCGAATTGGGTAGTAGTTCGCCCGAATGCCTCGTTTTGGGTTTTCGCTCGCTCTGTATCGGGCGCAGTTTTGAGTAGGAGTAGCCCATGTCTTTCGAGGAAGTTCTCGTCCCCCTTATATCTATGGTTCGCGCCTGCCCTTACGACTTAATTGCGCGTGCGAGGCTGGTGCAAGAGGCTTGCGTCTCCCTGCTCAACCCCGAACTAGGCGGTCAGCCCTACTCGTATATCGAACTGCATACCAGTCCGCCCGTCGCCATGCACACCCCTTGGGATTATGGAGACACGACGGGACACCTCCTTGAAGCCCTCACCTTGACCCGAATTATGACGGGAACCGCGCCCGATGAACGAGACGAAATGCTCGCCAATCACCTCTACCGCCACCAAGGGGAAGATGGGCTTATCGTCGTACCTGCCACCCCATGGACGGTTTCCCATCAACCCACCGTCGAACTAGAGTGGACGCAACGCGGCGCTCTTATGGCGTGGACGACGCGCTATCTCGCTTTTGAAGACCTACAGGCTCTGGAAGCCGCGGAGAGACTCGTAAACGGGCTGTACCATACAGCGGTCTGGCATAGCGACTACTGCTGGTTCCCCGCCTCCGCGTTTCCAATAGGAGGCTGGGTAGAGCGACAGCCACCGGTAGACCGCGTGGTGGACAGCCTCATTGGAGGGCAGATTGTCTTTCCGCTTGCACGATTCGCAAAGGCTACCAACAACGCCTACGCAAAGCGGTTGGCGCACGGCTTTATTCGATTCATAAAAGAGAAATCGGGCGCTTTCGACAAACAGGGGCGGCTAACAACGAAAGCGGCGCGTTACCTTCACAGCAACGCGGGCTTCCTAAAGGGAGCCATGAGCTACGCGATATGGACAGGCGACGAAGAGATGATGGCGTGGGTTCAAGAGAACTATGCGCTTCTGAAAACGCTTGGCACAGACTTCGGCTTTTTCCCGCATCGCGCCTCTGGGGCAGACCGCTATCAGTGCGACATTGCGTTCCTCAAGGATATGATTGAACTCGCCATAATGCTCGCGCAAGAGGTAGATTCCGCCTACTTCCTCGATGTGGAGCGCTTCGGGCGCAATCACCTTCTGGAAGCCCAACTGCTCGACCTCGATTGGGTGGACAGAGACGTGGATGTTGAGTTCCCTGAAGTGATGTGGTGCGCCAACCACCCCCCAGAGGGCATCGCCACCGAGCGAGTGGCGGAGAGAGCCGTTGGATTATTCGCGAGTTGGTCGCTCTACAACGACGCTTTCGACCCGACAAACCCGCGCCTTATGCTTCGCTCCACCGCGGCGGGTATGCGCGCCCTCTACTCTCTGTGGCGTTCCGCTATTCAACGCGAAGAGGAGGCGGTGCGTATCAACCTGCTCTTTTCGCGGGACACGCGCTGGGCGAACGTACTCTCTTCTCTGCCGCGTGAAGGCTACCTTGAGGTAGTTATGAAGGCGCGTGGAGTTCTCGCAGTGCGTATCCCCGACGAAGCGACCCCCGAAGAGCTTATCGTCTATGTAAACTACAACCGCCACCGCAACGAAACGCATCGAGCGGGCTATGCGTGGATAGAAGCCCTCCGTAACGGCGATATTGTCACGCTTCGCTGGAAGCCTAAAGAGCGAAAGGCGAGTTACACCCTGCTCGACAAAGAGTATCAGGCGGTTTGGCGCGGCGATACCTTAATGACCATAGAGCCGCAGGGCGTTTTGAATCCGCTCTACATGCGAACCTCAGAGATAGAGAGCGCTCCCGCGCCCGAAATTCATGGCGTTCTCAAAGAGATTAACCCCTTCTAAACAGATTTTTCGCTATCGCTGAACCTTTCGACCCGCTGGCGGTTCTAAAAAATGGAAGGTGGAAAACTTCCTACTGTAACCACTCAACGTATCACCGAAAGGCGACCAGATATTGAAAAACTCTCCGATAACGAAACTCGCTTGCACCCTAACGCTACTTGTCGCTTCTCTAGGCGCTGTTCACGCCGTAAAAGAGAGCGCCAAAGAAGACAACGCAAAAACGTGTATGAGCAACCAGAAGCAGTTGGCGCTTGGCTTCCTGATGTACGCGCAAGACTACGACGAGAAGTTCCCTCCCGCCAATAGATGGGCGGATGGCACAACGCCCTACCTCAAGAGCAAGGCGGTGTACAACTGCCCCGAAGTCAAGGAGTTTGGCTACGCTTTTTCAACGGCGATGAGCCGTAAGCCCCTCAGCAAAATAGCGGAACCCTCGAAAGAGCGTCTCCTTTTTGACTCTCTCATTCTCAAGAAAAACGCTTACGGTAAAGAGAAGGACATTGACAAGAGACGACACGCTGAGTTCGGATTTATTCAAGCGTTCGTGGACGGTCACGTGAAGCGGATAACCCCAAAAACCAAATAGGCGACGCGAATAGCGAAAACAGAATCGCCCTCTACACGTAATGGTGTAGAGGGCGATTTGCATCTATTCGGAAAGAGAGGGATGGAACTACTTCTTGTCTTCTTCCTTCTTCTTGTCTGCAACGTAAATAATCGCGGTAACGATTCCTTCGTGAGCGTCTACAGAGTGGAACTCTTTGCCGCCCTCCCAGACTTTTATCTTCTTATCGCCACCCGTGAAGATACGCTTGCCGTCCGCAGAGACAGCGACAGCCGTCACGCTCTTTAGCCCTGTATCTACGGTAGCGAGCTTCTTATGGTCGCTTGCCCCCCATACCAGAAGTTTGCCGTCGGCTCCGCCCGTAAACACTTTCTCGAAGTCGGCGGAGGTCGCAATCGCGTTAATAGCGCCCTCATGCTTGCCGCCCTCAAACGCGCCTTGGTCGGACTGTGCGAAGTGCTTGAGAATGCCGTCCGCGCCTCCGGTGTAGATGCACGTCTCTTTCGCGTTGCCGCCCATTGCAGTAAGTCCGCCCTTATGGTCGGAGTTTAGCGTGGTGAGAGCGGCGCCATCTTTACCCAATACCGGCATCGAACCATCCGCAAGCGCCGGAATAACAATCAGATTGCCGCCAAAATCCATTACGACAACCCCAACGACTTTGCCCGCTACCTCCAGAGTGGCATCCAGTTTGCCGTCTGGTAGCGCCCACAACTTGACCTTCTTATCGGCTCCGCCAGAACCCAGCAGTTTGCCGTCGGCGGTGAAGGCTAACGCGGTCACTTCGCCGTCATGTGCGCCAAGCTCCTTCACCAGTTCGCCTTTTTTAATGTCCCACAGTTTGACCTTCTTGTCGGCTCCGCCCGATGCCAGCCATTTGCCGTCGGCGGATACCGCAATCACATTCACTGCGCCTTCGTGGGCGGCGATGGATTTGATTTCATTTCCCGTAGCGGGATCCCAGATTTTAACCTTCTTATCCTTGCCCGCAGTGATAACAACGTCCGCTTTGGCGGCGAAGGCGGATAGGGCAAGCCCCATTGCCGAGAGTAGCGCAACGCCTGCCACTAGGCGAAAACCGCGCTGTTTCCAATTCGTAAGACCAACCATGGGTATTTCATTCCTCTCTGTGAAATGTAGCGAACTCTATCGCATCGTTCGCTACGTAGTTGATTTCGGTACACAAGTTCTACGTAGGGAAGCGTGTACGGTTTCAGTATTCCCCTACACCCTACGCCCCGAAAGCGGAAAACATTCCCGGCAGTATGCTCTATTTTAGCGATAAGCCCTGTAAAAGTCAATCGCCTTTCTTCTGTTTGAAAAAGAAACTTGCCCTGCTCTAGCCATCCGCGCCCCGCCTTGACCCTCGCTAGGGCGGTAAGGTACAATACGCCTACTTTTGCAGGAACAGATTGGGCGACTTATTATGTCTATAGGATGGAAAACAGCGCTGGTCGTGGGAGCCTCTTCCGGTATGGGCGAGGAGATAACGCGCCAACTCGCCGCGCAAGGTTGCAAGGTTGCGATTGTCGCTCGACGCGCAGAGGAGCTAGAGCGTATCGCGCAGTCGCTCAACACAGGCAAGGAGGCGAGCGTTCTTACCTACCCGCACGATGTATGCGCCTACGACGAAGTTCCCGCGCTCTTCCAGAAGATAACGCACGACCTCGGCGGGCTGGACGTTATTATCTACGCGGCGGGAGTTATGCCGCGAGTTCAACCTAGCGAGTACCCCTTCGCGAAAGACCGACAGATGATAGAGGTCAATACACTCGGCTCTATCGCTTGGCTGAACGAGGCGGCGCAACGCTTCGAGAGAACCAAAGCGGGAACGATAGTCGGCATATCCTCAGTATCAGGAGAGCGAGGGCGCTACCCGCAACCCGTCTACTGCGCCTCCAAAGCCGCGCTCAACACCTATCTGGAGGCGTTACGAAACCGCCTCGGACGTTATGGGGTGAAGGTAGTCACCATAAAACCGGGTCCCGTAGATACCCCCATGACAAAAGGCTCCGAAAAACTCCCCCTGCTCATTCCCGCAGACCGCGCCGCCCGCGAAATCATCCGCGCTGCCCAACGCGGCAAGGCGAACGTCTTCGTACCCGGTATCTGGCGGTGGATATTCCTTATTATTCGCAATAT
>CAIJLM010000188.1 GCA_903821495.1 uncultured Chthonomonas sp.
ATACCCATGTCGTGTGGAAATATGGGCGCGGAGTTCCCAACAAGCCCTCCATGCTTCTGATAGACGACCTTCTCTACATGGTCAGCGATGGGGGTATCATGTCGTGCCTTGAAGCGAAAACAGGAACGCTACTCTGGCATGAGAGGTTGGGCGGCTCGTTCTCATCCTCTCCTATCTGCATTGGCGGGACTATCTACGCGTGCGATGAACGGGGCGTGTGCCATGTTCTCAAGCCGGGACGCGCCTTCAAGAAAATCGGAGAGAATCAGCTCGCGGAGGGCTGTATGGCGACCCCCGCCGTCTCTGGAAAAGCGCTTTTCGTTCGGACGAAGACCCACCTCTACCGAATTGAATAGAAGCCCTTTCACGCGAACTTTCGTATAGGGTAAAATAGTCTCTATCTGCGCGTCTCCCCCCTTTTCCCCCTTGCACGACGCTCTTTTCATGTAACCAGTTGCGTACATAGGCTATCTGAATGGTTAGCCTATGTCTTTTAGAAAGGAACCTTTCACTTGAAAATGTTAGGAATAAGTAGCCGCTTCCTACGTTATGTAGGGCTTGCCAGCATCGCGCTTGGCGCGTTCGCAGGGTGTGGCGGAGGAAGCGGTAGCTCCAACAACACCAATACCAATGGTAATTTTGTCGTACCGGGAACCTCCCCGTTCGTCAATGCCTCTATGGCTACGAGAGATGTCTGTCAGGTCAACTCTCATGTTGCGGGCAGGGCGCGTTGGACGGTTCTCGTCTATCTCAACGCCGCCAGCAACCTTCAACCCTTCAGCCTCCTGAATGTGGCGCAGATGGCTTCCATCGGCTCGAACGCCGACCTCAATATCGTGGTGCAGTGGAAACAGACGGCGACCACCCGCTTCTTTTCTGGCGTGCCAGCGCCTACCAACCCCTCCTTTGTCGGAACGAGGCGGTATAAAATATCGAAACATAGTCAGGCGGATTTGGATAAGATAGACCCGCCTAGCTCAGGGACTACAGGCGACACAACTCCGCTCGACATCGACAGGCTCCCCGACCCGCCCACAAACACGCTGAACGACAACGGCAATCCAACCGCCGACATGGGCGACTACCACACGCTTAGGGACTTTGTTCAGTGGGGACAAGCCAACTTCCCGGCTGACCAGACTGCGCTTGTAGTTTGGGACCACGGTTCAGGCGCTCTGAACGTAGACAATCGCGCCGTTCATGGCAAAAAAAACAGCCCCGCAGTTCGACGCGGATTCTCGCAAGACGTTTTCACGGGGCATCAGATAGCGACGCAGGAGTTGCCTCTCGCTCTTACCGGGCTTGCAAAACTAGACGCTCTTATCGTGGACTGCTCGCTACAAGGAACCACCGAGATGGCTTACGATGCGCGTAACCTTGCGCGAGTCTATATCGGTTCGGAAGAGAGTCCTCCCGGCGCAGGCTACCCCTACGATGTCTGGCTGAACTACCTTGCAAACAATATCGCGAGTCCCTGCTCTTCCGGGCAGGCTCTCATCAACGCCACCGTCGCAGAGTACCCTACGCAGTCGAACGTCACGCAGTCCATGATAGATTTGACGAAAATGGACGCGGTTGGCGCGGCGCTCAATACACTTGGCGGAAGCCTGAACAACTACACAGCGGCGGGCGCAACGTGGATAAAACAGGCGCGGCAGAACTCACAGTACTTCGAGTTCTTTGAGTATAAAGACCTGTATCACTTCGCGAACAATGTTCGCACGACCAGCGGAGTCCCCGCCGACGCCGCGCAGTCCGCCGCGAACCTGCAATCCGCCCTCAATGGCGCTACGGGAGCGATTCTGCTCTCCTCCCACGGCTCCGCCACCGACTCTACGGGCTTCAATGAGAAGTTAGCGAACGGTTTGAGTATCTTCTTTCCGGGTCCCAATACTCCCAGTAGCGTAGACGGAACGACGGGCTTCGACCCGCAGTGGAACAACTTGGGGCTGGCGAGAGTCGCGCCAAACTGGGCGACGTTCCTGCAAAACCAGCAACAGTAGCGAGAAAGTCGTCGAAAATGCCAAAAAGCCCGTTCCAGTTGTTCGTCCCTGTACTGTTGTGCAATGCGGCGTTTGCGTTATATCGGTGGGAAGCGAGGAGGCGACGACCTCCTCTCTTCCCGAAAGACTTTGTGGAGCCAGTTCTCTACAAGGAGAACCGCGCTTCAGGCAACTCCCTGAAAAACCTCTTGACTGAGTTCGGCGGCGCGAGGAACTGCTTACGCTTGCGGGTCACGCAGAATGAGTTGTGGACATGGAGTATGTTCTCTTTGCTTGACGACCTGATTGACGTGGAACACCGCATCTTGAAACAGAACATTATCGCCTTTAAGGAGCAGCGAGACCTCTTTGGAAGAGGTAGCCTGTGCATCGAATATCGCAAGGTCAGCGGCGGCGTGAGTCGCATCGAGATATTTCCGCGCAACTTTGACGCATTTATGCAGGCTTTGCAACTCTCCGCTTCAAACAAAACCGACGTGGAAGCGACACAAGTAAGCCCATTGTGATAGTTCTCCGCCCCCTCACAGCGCGTTATGCGTCTGTGAGGGGGCGGTTTCGTTATCTCCTTTCGTAGTTACAGCGAGTTCAGGAACGCTCTCAGCGCGGCTTTGTCTCGCTCGTGCAACCGAGCGAAACGGTCACGCGAAGCGTTCGCCTCGCCTCCATGGTTCAGTATCGCCTCCTCTAAGTTGTTCGCCCTTCCATCGTGCAGGAAGAAGCGTCGCCGCGATATGCCCCAGAGCGGAGCCGTGCGAAACTGGTGGCCCTGCGCCAAGCCCTGCTGAATCCCGTCCGCTAGGTTTCGCCCCATCCTATGCACAAGCAGGTCGGAGTAGAGCGGAACGGTCTGCTTCGAGAGCGCGGCGATAGGGTTTGCGCCTGTCTGCATAGAGGGAACATGGCACGCCGAACAGCGTATCTGATTGAAGATGCGCTCGCCGTCCTGAACCTGCGGCGTTAGGGGTAGCAGGCGTCCCGGCGGCGCAAGCAGACGCATAAAGTTCGCAAATGAGTCTACGTCTTTGTCGTTATCGTCGAAGTCGGGAGTCGTTTGCCATTCGGGAGGAATGGGTCTGCCTTGCGGCAGGTTTTCGTCGGGGAAGAGACTACTCGTTATCCCCATTTCGTTGAGATAGGCATCGCCGGAGAAGCGATGCAGACTAGAGTGTTGCGCCTTCCATCCAAAACGCCCTACCTCCCTCTTTCCCGTCTCAGGATTTATCTGCACGTTCGCAACTCCAAGCACGCCGTCCGCGTCCGCCTGTTTCGTGCGCGAGAGAATGGTCTCGGCGGGTATCGCCTCAATAAGCCCCGCCCCAAAGAGGGGCGTGGTGATGCGAAGCGATACAAAGTTGGCTTGCGAAGGAACGACCTCGCCGTTTATCGGGCAGGACGTGTCGAACTCCCGTAGCGAACGCGCCTGTAGAACGGGTCCCCCGAACTCCGCGAGGTCTGTGTAGACTCTGTTTTTCATGCCGCCGATGCGCGTGACTCGCGAAATGGTCAGGTCGACTCCCGCTCCGCCAATCGCGCCCGCCTTGTGGCACTCCGCGCACGTCGTTCCATTGAAAACGGGTCCCAAGCCGTCTTCTTGCGACTCCACGCTACTGAACTTCTGCAAGCCGTCTTTGAAAAGCGCCTTCTGGTCGTCCGTCAAGCCGGGTAGCGCCGAACCTAGCGGGGCGCTCGTCTGCCGGGGCGGGTCTCCCCGTTGCGCGTCCGTTCGCCATGCGGCTACCGCCAACGAAAGCGTCGCGCACGCCATTGTGACGGCGAGGATGTAGTGTTTTCTCATGCTTCTTTCCTCTCTTTCCACCAGTAACGAAAAGGCTTCGTAATCGAGCCTCTGATTCTTCCTGTGACCTCCTCATGGGTAAAACCCGTAAGGGGCTTGTATCAGGCAGATAAAAACCTGATGGAACGAGTATCTAACAGTAAGATGAAAAACCTGTGAAAAGCGAGGGGCGAATGGAGAAAGGGGCGCGAAATAGGCGAAACATGAGGGGGATTTTTGGTAGATTTAATGTAGGGCGCTATCTAGCGAATGATACGCGCAACCCGCCCCGTCAGCCGCGTTGTTATCGCGTGTTCGGTGGTTCCTATACGCTGGGCTATCTCCACCGCGAGAATACGTTCGCCGCCCTCTTCGCCAATACAGGTGACGCTATCGCCGGGCTTCGCGTCAGGAATATCGGTTACATCCAGAAGCGACTGATCCATACAGATACGCCCGACGATAGGGGCGCGTTTTCCGTGCAGGAGCATAGTCCAGATATTAGAGAGCGAACGCGGGTAGCCGTCTCCATACCCGATAAGAGTCGTCGCAATGCGCGAGGGGCGCTTTAGATGATAGGTGGAGCCGTAAGAGAGCGGATGCCCTTGGGGAAGGTCGCGAATGACGGCGATACGCGCCCTAAGCGTAAGCGCCGGCTCTAACGCTGGGAGGACGATTCTGCCGTCGGGATGCTTGTCGGCGTTGGGCGGCAGTATTCCATAGAGCAGTCTTCCCGGGCGCACAAGGTTCTCCCCCGTATGGTTCAGGCGGAGGGTTGCGGCGCTGTTGCTCAGGTGAATCCAGTCAAACTTCGCGCCCTGCTGTTCCAGCGTGGCGCGTGTCTCGCGAAAAAGGTTCTGTTGGCGAAACGTGCTAGTTAGGTCGTCTGCGTCGGCATCGGGGAAGTGCATGGCGAGACCGTTCGCCGTAACGCCAAGCCTCTGCATCTCATGGTAGAGCGCGGGCGCGTCTTGCGGCAAGACTCCCGCCCTGCCCATACCGGTATCCACTTCGATATGCACGGGAAGTTCGTTGCGGGGTATGTTCAGCCTATCCGCCTCCTGCGCGAAGGTGTGTAGGGTGGGCGCGTCGCCAATCATAGGGGTAAAGCGATACTGCAAGACCTCCTCGAACTCGTCGGGGGCGGGGTTGCAGAGCAGGAGTATCGGCGCGTCAATACCGGCTTCGCGCAGTTGTACGCCCTCCGCTACCGCCGCGACTCCGAGCCATGTCGCGCCCGCGTTCAAGGCGACTTGCGAAACCTCTACGGCTCCATGTCCATAAGCGTCCGCCTTCACCACAGCGAGTATCTGAGTCTCCGCCTTGAGATGGGTTTGTAGGTTTCGTACATTCTGAGCGATGGCGCTGAGGTCAATCTCCGCCCAAGCGCGGCGTGGAGAGGGGGACATGGGCATAAACGGGCTACTCCTGTTCCATAGCGCGGCGCAGAGCCTCCGCCAGCGGGTTCGATTCTTCGGGGGTTTCGGTCTCCCCGTACTGCTTCCACTCCTCCTGCTCGGCGGTCTCCAAAAAACCCTCTCTCGCAGTGGGTTCGCGCCAGTTTTCGGGGAGTTCCAACTCTAGTTCTTGCGCCGCTTGCGCCACCGTATCCAGCGACACCCAGATAACGCCCCACTCCTCAAACTCCTCGTTGGGTTCGACGATGGGAATGGTGTCGTCGTTGAGCGGAACAGGCTCATCGGTTACATAGACGAGACGTTTGAGCAGGTACTTAACTTCGGGAAGCGTCGCAAGTATCCCGCAGGAGGTCTCTAACTGCTTGATTCCCGCGCCCTTCGCAATGTTCTCGGCATGGGTGAACTTCACTTCAAAGAGGCACAGCGACTCGGAATCTATCTCCCAAATCGCGTCTATTTCGCGGTAACGCCGCCCGGAACGGTTGTTATTGAGGCGTTGCTCCCAACTGAGGATACGCTCTTCTTTGAGCGGAATGTGGCTCTTGAGCCAGTGGATGACCGCCCGCTCCACCACGCCGCCCAGAAATTCACCTGCGCTCCTGCGCCCCCAACCGGGCGGGCGGGCATCGCGCAGACGCGCGAGGAAGCCCAGATACTCGGTATCGTCGGGACGAACAAGTCGAATATGACGGTATGCGGGGGGCGTGTACGCCATAGTTACTCTCTACCTCTCTCCTTCGAGCCATGCAAGCGCGGCTCGGAGTTGGCTTGCGGCGAGCGCCGTCTCCGCTCTTTCCAGATGCACCTTAGCGCCCGCCCTACCTAGCCTACTTTTCGCCGCGAGGCTCTGTAGGTACGGCATGGCGCTTTTGGGTTCATTCTGCACATAGTAGCGGCGATTTTGCGCCGACTTCATAGCGGGTAGCCCTTCCAGCGTGAAGGGTGCATCTTTCATCCAAAATCCTTTAAAGGGCGTGTTGCGCTCTAAAGAACAGGTGTAGGCGACTCTCCCAAGCGTCCCGTTTCCGTTCAAAAAGACTCGTTTCGGGTCAATAGGAATGTGGCTCATTACGTCCTGCACAATCTCGCGAACGCGCTCAGGTAGCGCATCTCGCTCCGAAATAAGCGCAACCACATACCCGCCATGCGCGACCTCCTCCAGCGTCTCCTGCCAGCGCCCCGCTATCGTTATCGGCGACTTTTCCGAACTCTCTAGCGCGACGATAAGCCCCGGTAGCCTCATAGAAGCGGCGCTCTTGTTATCCCGTATCAAGCCGGAGGAGATGAACTGATACGCGGGCTTCGTCTCTCTATCGAGATAGATAGGCAGTCGGACTCGACGATAGACTGTCTTGTCGCTTTGCACAGAGACCTCAAGGCGCGGGAAGGGCTGATTTGTGAAACGGGCATCGTAGTCGTTTTGATTATTGTACCACCATTTGCGCCATTGAGAGGCAGTCCATTCGCCGCCCGGCGCTTCAAATAGGCGTGAGAGGTAGGCTGCTACGCTGGAGTTTGCGGGGGTCTCAGGCATGAGGTCAGGGTAGTCCATGAGCGCGATAAGCATAGGCGCGACTCGCCCACTCCCCATTGCGAACAAGCCCTGCACAATCTCATCGAAATTCCGCTCTCCCAACCCCTGCGTCGCGAGTTCGAGTAGCAGGTCTAGCGCCCAATCGGAGCGAAAGGAGGCGAGTAGCGCGAACCTCTCCGAAAAGGCGGCTTCGGTATTCTGAATAAGGTCGGCGGCGAGAGGGCGAATGAGGGCTTCTCGCTTTCGTAGCGTATTGACGCTTAGTCCCAAGTGCGCGATACAGAGGAGCGCTTTACGCCGGACAGGTCGCGAAATATCGGGGGCGAGAAGGTCGAACAAGAGCGGGATAAACCCGCCTTCAATCACGGCGTTATTCCGTAATCCCATAATGCCCAGCGTCCCCAAAGGGAGACTTACTTCCGACAAATCGCGAAAAGGGGAGAACTGAAACTCTAGTAGGCTGCCTAACGCCCTAACCTTTTGCGCGTCGGGCGCTTGTCGTAGTAGCGCGGCGTACTTTTGCGCCGACTTCCGCACGACTTCCGAGACAGTAAGGCTCTCGTTTTCTCTATACCACGCTTGATAGGCGGCATCGTCGGACAAATCGAGAAAAATGAGACGACGGAGGTAGCGAAGGGCGAAACTCTTTATGAGAGGAGACTTGTCGGTTACGCCAAGATGGAGGAGGTTGAAGAGGCGGGCTTTCTTCGCCTCAAATGCGACGTAAGAGACGAGGTGGATTTTCGCGTCCTCGCTACTTATCTCGCTCCACGCCTCGCGAATGATACCATAGGAGGTTGTCGCGTCGAGCGCCTGAAACTGATTGAGTGAGAGGTAGTCGTCGCGAGTGAGAGGCGCGTGCAGCGAACGGAGGCGCGTAAGCCACTCGGCGCGGTCGCGGGGGCGCGGCGGCTCTTGCGCGAAAGCCGTGAGCGAGAGGAGGAGGCAGAACAGGACGCAGAGCGGAGAGCGGGATACTCGCATGGCAATGCCTCCTCCTAACGTGGGATAGAGGTACTTTCGGCATAGAGGCGAGGGTTTCCTTGTTTTGCTGTACAAGTCAATGCGACCTAAGCCCTTGCCCTCCTTTTCAAAACGCTTAGGGCAAAACAGAGGAGGAATCTTCCTTCGCAACCATGAATAACTGTTTCGATAATCGCATAGAGGCGAATTTTGAAGAACAACGGGAGTTGAACATAAAATGGACAAGCGAACTTTTATAGGGGGCGGACTAGCGCTGATAGGCTTGGCTTCCCTCCTGTACGGCTGCGACCCAAACAAAAAGGGCGAACAGAAGGCGGAGGGCGGAGAGAAACCCGCTGATACGAAAACCGAACAGACCGCCAAACTCGCCGCGCCTGCGGGCGGAGGCAAATACAGAATTATCACCAACGGCATTTCGCCGTTCTGGGATGCAATGGGCAAGGGCGTAGACGCTGTGAAGACCGAGACGGGTCTTGATGCAGACTGGCAAGCCCCCAGCAAATCGGAGCATAACCTGCAAGTGGCGCTGATTAAAGACGCCGCCGCGCAACAGGTGGCGGGTATCGCGGTCTCTCCCATTGAGGCGGAGGCTCTCTCCTCAGTCATAGATGAGACGATGAAGGCGGGCATACCCGTCATCACCTTCGACTCGGACGCGCCCAAAAGCAAGCGGCTCGCCTACCTCGGAACGAACAACTACGATGCGGGCAAAATGGCGGGGGAAGCCGCTGTGAAACTCTTCCCCAAGGGCGGTAAGTTAGTCGCTTTTGTGGGCAATATGGGAGCGCAGAATGCGCGTGACCGTTTTCAAGGGTTTGAGGACGCGGTGAAAGGCAAGAACATTGAGTTCCTGCAAACGCCCTTTGAGGACAACAAAGACAAACAACGCGCCATCTCCAACGTCAACGACGCTATCACAAAGTACGGCGATAAAGTGAACGGCTTTGTGGGGCTGTACTCCTACAACGGTCCCGCTATCGTGACCGCTGTGAAGCAAGCGAATATACGAAGCAAGGTCAAAATCATCTGCTTCGACGGCGAACCCGCCACCCTCCAAAACATCGGCGAAGGCGCTGTGGACGTGATGATTGTCCAGAAGCCCTTCGAGTTTGGGCGACTGAGCATCAAACTACTCAGCGAAATCAAGAAGGCGAACGGCGACATCGCGAAGGCGATTGAAGCCCTTAAACCGGAACTTGACAAACTCGGCATGAAGGTTAAAGACAGTGTTATTATCGATACTGGCGTAACCATCGTCACTCCTGAAAACGCGAAAGCGTTCCTTGAAGACCTCAAGAAAAAAGGTCAAACCTCCACATAGAGGATTCGTTGTTGATATGAACTCGCAACTGCTTACGCCCCCTATCCTCCCCTCTCTCCATGTCAAACGGGGTGAGGAGACTGGGCGGCGCTAAGTAGTTGCGTTCGTCTCATCGCTCCCAATCACGCCATGCCCTACCACGAAAAACATTTCACTCTCGAAGAGGCGCGTTCTACGCTCCCAGACCTCCGCCCCAAATTCCAGCGCGTTCAGGAGTTGGTCGCCACCCTCCGCAAGCGCGAACTGGAATCGCAACGCATTC
>CAIJLM010000189.1 GCA_903821495.1 uncultured Chthonomonas sp.
TAGGGCAAAAGCCTAGCGTTCCACCGCTTCCGTTATCTTCTTAGCGGCAGTTATTCCCCCTTCCCGTTTCGGGAAGGGGGCTAGGGGGTTAGGTCGCATTCCAGAGCGTGAGTAGTTACAGGAAACATTAACTCAGGGTTTCAAGCAGATGCTCTTGTGCGCTAAAGCGCGATTCGCTGTCAGCGGGAGAGCGCCTGATGTAAACGCCATCTTGCCGTAAATCCCACGCCTGGCAGTTATCGCGTAGCAACGCTTCCAGAACCTCGTGAACAAGGTTGGCGCGTATAGCGGGGTCTTCTACAGGCGCAACGACTTCGATACGGCGGTCAAGGTTTCGCGTCATCCAGTCGGCGCTCCCGATATAGACTTCGCCCTCTCCTGCGTTTTGAAAATAGAAGATGCGGCTATGCTCTAAAAAGCGCCCTACGATACTGATAACTCGGATATTGTCGGAGAGACCGGGAACACCCGGACGCAGACAGCACATACCGCGTATGATAAGGTCTATCTGCACCCCTTTTTGCGAGGCGCGGTAGAGGGCTTGAATGATGTGTTGGTCTACGAGAGCGTTCATTTTGGCAATGATACGCCCCGGCTTCTCAGGCGTGGAGGCGTTCATTTCGCGCTCAATAAGCCCCTCTATCCCTTTCCTAAGCGTTATGGGAGCCACTTGAAACTTGCGGAATGCGGTTTGGCGAGAGTAGCCCGTCAGGTAGTTAAAGAGGTCTGTGGCATCCGCGCCGAAGTCGGGAGAGCAGGTGAGAATACCCACGTCCGTATAGACTTTCGCCGTTCGGGAGTTATAGTTTCCTGTGCCAATATGTACATAACGGCGCAAGCCATCCTCTTCACGGCGCACGACAAGAATGATTTTGGAGTGTGTTTTGAGACCGAGCCAGCCGTAGACAACGTGAACCCCCGACTTTTCGAGCTGTTTCGCCCAGGTGATGTTGTTCGCTTCGTCAAAACGCGCTTTGAGTTCTACAAGGCAGACGACCTGTTTTCCGTTGTCCGCGGCATCGGTCAAGGCTTGCAGGATAGGGGAGTCGCCGGAGGTTCGGTAGAGAGTGTGCTTGATGGTAAGAACGTCAGGGTCTGCGGCGGCGCGACTTAAAAACTCGCTCACGCAGTCGAAACTCTGGAAAGGGTGGTGCAGGAGAATGTCGCCCTGCCGTATCGCGGCGAACATATCTTTGCTATCGCGAAGAGTGGCAGGGACTCCCGGATGAAAAGGCGCGTCGCGTAGTTCAGGAATATCCAGACCCGCTATAGCGAAGAAGTCGGCTAGGTGGAGAGGTATATCCGTTTCGTAGACCTCTTCGGGAGGAGCGTCTTCCATCTCCTCAAAGAGGGTTTTGCGGATATGGTGGGGCATGGAGCGATGGATTTCTACGCGCTCAATCTCTCCAAACCTTCGGCGCTGTAGCTGTTGTTCTATCATTCCCATAAGGTCTTCGCCCTCTTCGTCGTTGAGGTCGAGGTCGGCGTTACGGGTGATGCGAAACGGATAGGAGGCGCGAACCACCATGCCGGGGAAGAGGTTCCCGAGGTGCGCGGCGACCAAATCTTCCATCAGAACGTACTCATTTTTGCCCTCTTCCAGTGGGATGAAGCGCGGGAGAATGGGGTGTGAGGGGACTTTGACGCGGGCGAACTCCTCTTTTTTCGTTTTGGGGTCGTGAATGATAACAGCGAGGCTAATGCTCAGATTGGAGATGTAGGGGAAGGGGTGTCCGGGACCTACGGCGAGAGGCGTGAGAACGGGAAAGACCTCGCTTTGGAAATAACGCTCCATCTTCGCTTTTTGAGCGCGGTCTAGGGCGTTAAAAGCGAGTAACTTTATTCCATGTTCCTCCAAACTCAACATTAGTTCGCGGTATATTTTCGCCCGCTCTTCCAGCATCGGGATGAGTTTGCGCTGAATGTCGCGCACTCGCTCGCGCATATCGTCTGAGGAGAGTCGTCTGCTCGTCTCCTCATCTGCGCGTTCACGAATACCCGGTATATGAATCATAAAGAACTCATCGAGGTTATTGCTAAAGATAGCGAGAAACTTGAGGCGCTCTAGCAAGGGGTGGATAGGGTTTCGCGCCTCATCCAGAACGCGCCCGTTGAAATCGAGCCAACTCAGCTCCCGCTGAAAATACAAAAGTTGTTTCTTACTGCGCCCCACGCTTCGATTAGCGGCGGGGCGTACAGGAGCGACGCTCTCAGACGACATCTTCTCAACCTCCCTAATTTATGCGCTATCACCCTCTATAGTTCACAATATCCGTCTCTCATTCCTGCCTTGTGTTGAGATTCTATACCGCTTTCGCTATCTTGCTCGGTTCTCTGAAACTCGCGCCCTATCTATCACGTAGTGAGATGTAGAAATAGCAGTAGGTCAGGATAGGAGGAGAGTTCCAATGAGTATGGGAAACACAGGGAGTCCGCGTCCGCCACAGCGCAAGAAGAGCCGATGGAAGGGGATACTGGCAGGTTGGTTGTTACTCTTTGGTATCGGATTCATCGGCGGGATTCAGACCACGAAGAGGGTGGCGGGGTCAAGTAACCAGTTTCTGCAAAGGGTGATGGGGCTACAGGGTCTGCTCGCGCCCGTTGCGCCGCTCACTCCGTTGGGAAGCGTAACGCCCCCGCCCGCCAACACTGCCGCCGCGCCCTCCGCCGTCGTTACGCTCTCCCCTGCGCCACCGCCTCCCGTGAAAAATACCGCGGCGACTGCGCCCGCGCAACCGCCTCGCGGGGAGCCGGACGCGCCTCTTCCTACAAACCCTGACGAACTGGACACAATGGTTGCGAAGTACAACATTCTATTAAGGGACTTGGAGAGCGCGGCGGCGAACTATCAGGAGGCGAAGAGGGTGACAGCGAACCCGAACGCGCCGCAAGCGGAGCAAGACAGCGCGATACATAAACAGAGCGAGGCGGCGGAGAGAATCGTCAACGCCGCGCACGAAGCGAATAACCTTTACGACTACATCCACGCGCAATCTCAATTCGCCGTGCGCTATAAAGAGACCGCACCTGCGATTTCAGGCGCGCAACTCCTCAAGGGACTGCCGGAACTGAGCGTTGAGAACCTCAAATTCATTCGCCCGAAGCGTTAATAAACAGGAAGGGGTGTAGTCTCAAGACTACTCCCATTCCGCCGTTCGGCTATATGATTATCGGAATGAACGACTCTGTTATCCTCATCCCCGACTCCTCTACGATAGTGCGCCACTCTACGCTTGCGAGGCGCTGGTGCGTTTCGTCGTCGTAGTGAACGAGCCACGTTTTCGCCCTCTGTTCGGGGGTATAGTCTAGCAACTCCTGAAAATGGGTATGCACGGTCTCTTTGAAGTAGGGCAGGAAACTACAGTCGTGAAAGACGCACTGGGTTCCCTCATAGAAGAAGGGGGCTACCCCCGCTTTCGTGTCCGCTGTGAACGCCACCGACTTGCCGTTCGCCGTCGCCTTTAGCCCGTAGCACTTCGCGTGAGGCACATGGTCTACGGTGTGAATCTGTAGCGACCAGGGTCCTTGTTGAAGAACCTCGCCTTCACGAATGGGGTGTACATCGAAATAGTCTCGGAGGTTGCAACGATGTTCCGGCTCTCGCATGGTTCCCGATAGGGTGTTTTGCCAAAGCCCCTGCACGAGCGGTTCTGGTACAATAAGATTGACGCGACACCCCTCCGAAAACTTCGCCCGAAAACCAATCTCTTCAAGCCCGTAGATGTGGTCTCCGTGCAGGTGCGAAACAAAAATCGCGTCTATATTCTGCACTCCTATTCCCATCTGGCGTAGCCGTCCCGGCACCGTGTAGCCGCAATCCATAACGAGGCGATGCCCCGACTCTTCCAGCAGAGCGGAAGAGTTTCCATAATAGGTTGACCACGCCGACCCCGTTCCATTCCATGTAATTTGCATCGTAATTAACCCTTACATTAACGCCACCCGTGAACAGACCCTATACACGCAATAAAAGCGAATTGTATAGTATTATGGTACTATTATATTTGATGATGTGTACGCTTCTACCTTCAATATCCCTTCGCGTTGTGAAATAAATCACACTATATAGCGCAAATTTCTCCCCTTTTCGAGATAAAACCCTCTATGGATTGGCAAATTTGGGAACAACGTCTCCATGCTCTCTTAAAACAACTTCCTACGGAGGAGGCGATAGTTCCGCTTGCTTCGCGTAGTTGGAGCCTAACTCGCGTTCGGAACGAAGAGGCGATTATCACGTTCGCCGAGCGGTTAGAGCATTTTCCGTATGGGTTTTTATTGTGGGAGGCGGCGGTGGGGGCGGCGGAACACCTCGAAGCGAATCCCGCGCTGGTAGCGGGTAAGAGCGTACTGGAGCTGGGCGGGGGGCTTGGGTTCGCAGGGATGGTGGCGCAATCGTTAGGCGGACGGGTCTGTCAGACCGACCATCAGCCGGGCGCATTGACGATTGCCCGCTGGAACGCGCAAAAGAACGGGATAACAGAGATAGAGTATCGGATAGCGGACTGGCGCGACTGGAATCATAAGAAGAAGTACGACGTGATTTTGGGCGCGGATATTCTCTACGAGCGCAAAATGCACTTCCATCTTGAGGAGATTTTTCGCCACTACCTTAGCCCAAAGGGATGCCTTGTACTCTCCGACCCTAAGCGGGAACAGGCTTTTCAGTTCATCACGCATCTTGAAGACACAGGCTGGCGTTTCAGTATCACGAGCCGCAAAGTCTATAAGGAGTTCGACCCCGCGAATGGCGATATGGACGTGATTATCTACGAGGGGCGCTGGGGGTAGAGGGGGAGATGAGAGCCAATCGGGAGCCTTGAAATCTTCCCGACATTCAGATATAATAGGCATTACAGGCGAGTTATCGCCTGATACCCGCCTCCCGGATAAGGACGTATAACCATGAAGACCTTAGAACGCCCGACATCAGACACGAACCTCTTTCCTACCATGAAGCTGGGAGCGCGCGCACATGGTCCGAGACGAAGCTGGGAGCGCACGCGCCTGGTCCGAGACGAAGCTGGGAGCGCGCGCGCGTGGTCCGAACCGAAGCTGGGAGCGCGTGCACATGGTCCGAAACGAAGCTGGGA
>CAIJLM010000190.1 GCA_903821495.1 uncultured Chthonomonas sp.
CATAACTCTCCCATCCAGACGTTGTAATCTTAAACTGGTAGATAGGGCTATTGTACAGCGGTTCAATCAAAAAATGTTCTGCAAGTATCTCCAATGCTTCCCATACCGCGTCTTCCTGAATGTCGAGAGCCTTCGCCTGTTCCATAATCTGTGAAGTTACTACATAGAAACTACCTCGTGGTGTGTTTACCCGCGCCTGTTCACAAGCCAACTTTAGAACAAGGCTGTCAGCAAGGTCTATCCCATAGATTGGAGACGACGACTCCACGTAGCGGGGAGGAGAGCTGAGTGCAGGTTTCTCGTATTTGCCGTAGATAGCATTAACGATTTCATGATACTGCTGGTCATAGTTATCTGTATCGTCTATCTTGATATGGAGCGTAGCGATGAGCATCTCAGGAACAGAGCAGTTATCGAGTAGCACAGGGAAAATGCCGCATGAGCCGAGTATCTGTTTTGCCTTCGCTGTATACAATTCATCTTTTACCCAGAGGCTATTGAGGCTGTCTTCCGAAATAATTGCAATTACTACGACTGTGCCTTTAAGCCCCTCTTCATAAATTTTCTGGATGAGATTGTCGCCTATGTTAATCTCCCAACAGTCAACCCAAGCATCTACGCCCGCACGCTCACGTAAGCGTGTCGCGAAGCGAAGTACGAAACGCTCCTTGTCCTTACTGGAATGGCTTATGAATACTCGCACTGGGGCTGGCGTTTCCATCTCACTTCTCCTTATATGCAATACGCTTCCTATTGAGACCGTCAATCCGTCCGAAAGACGGGAGGTTTTCACAGGCAGGGGTTGAAACCCCTGCCCAACCCCCTAGTTCCCGCTCTTCTGCCCCTCTGCGACTCTTTTGCCTACGCCGCCATCGTTGTAGAGAACGCGAATAAACTTTCCGACAATCTCATCACGGTGCAGAGTTCCCCAGTAGCGCCCGTCATCGCTAGTAGCGCGGTTATCTCCCAGTACGAAAATGTCGCCCTCCGGCACTTTCAGCGGCTTCTCCTCCGTAGCAAACTCTGCGAACTCGTTAGCGGAAGGAATGGTTTTATAGTCTTCTATTAGCCTTCGCCCGTTGATATAGACCGCATTTTCTTTTACGACGATGGTCTCTCCCGGTAGCCCTATCACGCGCTTTATCAGCAGATCGCCCTTCTTCTGCCTATCTATCAGTTTCGCTCGTATCTGCGCGGCGAATCCCTTATCGCCGCTGTCGCCCTCATCACTACTAGGCGGGCTTTTCTCCTCTTCTGGGCTATTAGGGGGGAGGGGCATCCGAAAGACAATAATGTCTCCGCGAGCGGGCATTCTACCGCCCAGATAGGCTACCCACGCACGAGCGGTCAGCACACGGTCTCCCACCTTCAAGGTTGGTTCCATAGATTCGGACGGGATATAGTTATTGGAAAGACAGGCGATAAGCGTGAGTAGCGCCAGCAGTAGCGTCAGAGAGACGAGAGGGAACCTTCTCTTTTTTCGCGGTTTAGGGCGGCTTGGCGTTTCGTCGTTATAAGGCGCTTCGGACATATTAAAATGCTCCTGATTGCGCTGGAAGGACGCTCTTTAACTGCGCCCGTAGTGTCTGTCCAGCATATTTATATATTGATGGAAGAAATACGCGCTGTCACTGGGGCCCGGCGAGGCTTCCGGGTGGTACTGAATGGAGAAAATAGGTAACTCCTTATGGCGCAACCCTTCTACCGTTCCATCGTTGAGGTTGATGTGCGCCACCTCCATACCGTCTTTGAGCCTGTCCGGGTCGACTGCATAGCCGTGATTTTGCGAGGTGATATAGACGCGCCCCGTGTTCAAATCCTTCACAGGGTGGTTGCTTCCTCTATGCCCGAATTTGAGTTTGAATGTCTTGCTTCCGAAGGCGTACCCTAGTATCTGATTCCCCATGCAGACCCCCATTATCGGCTTCTTGCCTACCAGTTGACGCACGGTGTCCACCATATAGCCGTACTGTTCGGGGTCTCCCGGACCGGGAGAGAGAAAGATACCATCGGGATTAGCGCGAAGCACCTCTTCCGCAGTCACCGTACAGGGATAGACGGTAGTTTCACACCCAAGGTTTGCAAGACTACGCAAAATATTGTATTTTACGCCAAAATCGAGGAGCGCAATATGATAACGCGGCTTCACCTCCGAAACGCTACCCGCAGAAACAGGCTTTGTGTCTCCCACTCGCCAACGATAGGACTGCTCCGCTGTGACTTGCCGCGCCAAATCTTTCGAACCGTAGCCCGGCGCGTTGCGAATATGCTCTAGCAAGCTCTCAGGCGTGTCTTCTGTAGAGATAGCGCCCATCATCACGCCACGCACTCGTAGCGCCCGCGTCAACGCCCGCGTATCTATGCCCTGTATCCCAATAATACCACGCTCTTTCAGAAAAGAGTCGAGGGTCTGTTTAGAGCGCCAGTTGCTCGCAATCTCGGCGGCTTCTCGCACGACGAAGCCCTCTACCTGCACGCGCCGCGACTCAAAATCGTCCGGGTTGATGCCATAGTTGCCAATAAGCGGATAGGTGAGCGTGACTATCTGCCCAGCGTAAGAGGGGTCGGTCAGAATCTCCTGATACCCTGTCATACCGGTATTGAAGACGACCTCTCCGTTCGTCCTCCCTGTCGCGCCGAGCGACTGCCCTTCAAATAGAGTTCCATCTTCGAGCGCAAGAATCGCTTTCATCGTTTCGTGTTTTCCCTTTTATGTCTCGCCTTACGTAATGCCCCTCGTCCACCCGCAAACGTCTTACAAGCGTTCCGCACCGTACAGGCACTCGCCGTTTACAAAAGTAGCTACTACCTGAACGCGCTCCCACTCGCTTGCGGGGGTGGTAGTCGGGTCTGCGGAGAGTAGTGTGAAGTCCGCGAGTTTGCCCATTTCAAGCGCCCCCCTGTCTTGATAGGTGCGCGTGGCGTAGGCGGGCGCGGTGGTATAGGCGTAGAGACCCACCTCCGCCGACACACGCTCCTTTGCATTCAATACTCTCCCCGAAGGAGTCTCCCTCTGCATAGCGGCGTAAATCCCCGCCAAAGGAGCGCCCGGAACCACAGGATTATCGGAACTGAACGCCTGCGCGACATTCGCTTTTTCTAGCGTGGCGTAGGGCGAGAGACGATTCGCCCGCTCTGCTCCGAGGGCTAGTTCGTAAGCGTCTCCAAGCCGCGCTATAAACTCCGGCTGACCGACGCTCCAAACGTTCTGGCGGCGTAGGCGCGTGATTAAGTTTGCGTCTAGTAGCATACAGTGTTCGATACGGTGAGCGGGGAGCGTCCGGCTGTTCTGGCGTTGCGCCTCTGCGTAGGAGGAGAGTACTACATCAACCGCCCTGTCCCCGATAGCGTGGGTCGCAATCTGCCAACCTGCATTATGCGCCTTAATGATATAGGCGAGTAGCTCATAAGGGTCGTGCAGAGGTATGCCGTAGTTGTTCGTCGAATCGGAGAAGGGCGCGTTAAGCCAACAGGTTCGCGTAGTGATAGCCCCATCCGCAAACAGCTTCGCCTGCCCAACGTGGTAGCGGTGTCCATCTAATCCATATCGGTTCGGTTGAAGGTCGCGCGGTCTGGGTATTCCCGACTCTCCTATCTGCTTCAACACCTCCGCCCAACCCACCATGCTATTCACGCGCACCTGCAAAGCGTTAGTAGCGACTGCCTCTTCATACCACTCTATCGCGTTTGGCGGGGTGTTCGCGTCGCTAGCGCTTGTAATGCCTCGCTCTAGCAGATAGCGGCTTGCTCGTCCCAATGCCTCCACCGCTTCGTGCGGGGTGGTCTCCGGCAGAATGCGCTCTAGGAGACTCCAACTCGCCGTCTCAAGAAGCACCCCCGTCGGTTCGCCGTTCTCATCACGCACGATTTCGCCCCCATCAGGGTTGGGCGCGTCGCGGGTGAACTCTAGCATTTCGAGGGCTTTACTGTTCACTACGGCGGCGTGTCCCGATGCGTGGTTGATACGAACGGGCAGATGCGTCGAAACCTCGTCGAGGTCGTAGCGGGTAAGATGACGCGCTCCGGGCAGGACGTTCTGGTCGTAGCCGCTCCCTTGAATACAGGTCAGACTAGGCTGCTCTTCGCGCCGCGCTATCAGGAGGCGCAGAACATCCTCTTTTGTTTTGCCTTTTGGCGGGGCGATGTCAACGTGACCGAGGTTCATGCCGAGCCAGAGTATATGCACATGGCAGTCGAAGAAGCCGGGTATCAGCGTGCGCCCGTTTAGGTCGTAGATGAGCGTATCCGGCGCGGCGATGTTTAGCGCTTCGCTATCGCTCCCCACCGCTAAAATGCGCCCCCCCTCGTCTACCGCAATGGCGGAGGCGTGTTCGGGTTCGCTCATGGTGAGCAGATTTCCGTTTTTTAGTATTAGTTTCGCTGTCGCCATTTCCACCCTTTCGACCTACCGTAGTAGCGTCCCACCCTCAAACGTCAGATGAGGAACACTCTCATCTTCTTGCATAAAGCGCCACTGCTCTTCCGAAGATTCCATATCCACCGCAACCGTTAAAACATAGCTGCCGCTCATCTCAAAGCGTAGACTTCCGTCTTTACTGGCATCAATCGCGCTTACCATTGGAGGGCTTTCCGAAAGAAGCCGATAGAACCAATGAGCGGAAGCGTCCGTTCGCACTCCGTCCACGCCAAATTGAGACGAGCCTACAATATCGCCTTCCGAGCCTGTGATTCGCCATTCGCAAGAGACGACCAGACCCCACTTAGAGCGCGTGATAGAGGCTCCTTTACGATTTATGAAGGGGAACTGTTCGCCAAACTCGAACTTTTGAAGCCCGGCGTACCTCCACATACGCGTCAAGGGCAAG
>CAIJLM010000191.1 GCA_903821495.1 uncultured Chthonomonas sp.
AAGGACGCCATAGCCAAGTCCCACATTGTAGCCGCCCGCCATGCTTGCCGCAGTATTAGTTGTTCCACCAGCCCCAAAGAACGTCTGCGCCGTAGCGGGAATAGAGGCGAAGAGTAGGGCGGACATGAACGCGCCGCGCAAGATTTGAGCAGTTCGATTCATTGTATAATCTCCTTCATGGGGGTTATTTGCCCATAGCACCCAAAAGGTATAGTTGCGCCACTACTACTAAGAGGTAATAGGGGGTTATCCAGAAAACCAGATAGGCAAATTGCTACCATTGCCTTTGAGACGCGGTAAGCCCGTGCATGAAACCAAGTAGGGAGCCGATTATCTCAAGAGAGATTTTCACCCACCCGTTCGCTCTATCAGTTCGACTTCCAGAACACGCTAATACGATACCCATGATGAGAGCGGGAATATCAGTTAGAGTCGCAACACCGAATAGCTCAGAGTTGCTTGTATAAGTAACAAAGGCTAAAACTGTTAATGCCCACATCACAACTATCAGAGACGTGTTAGCAGATGGTTCTTCATCGTATCGGGAGGAACCTGTATAGTTGTGAAAGACTTGTTCCGCTCGACATATAGGACAAAATGCTACACCAATGGGAATAAGTTGCTTGCAGTAAACGCATGGAAAAACGTTTTGCATACTATGCTGGCTTGACGCTTGCCCCATTGCAGGATTAGGGAATTGATGCCGACAATGAGGGCATTGTTGAAGCGCCGCGATAATCAGGTGGTTGCATTGCGGACAGTGTTTTGCGGGGACGGTTTGAGGCGTTGTTTGGTTAGAGAATTGATACCTGCAATGCGGACATTGTTGAGCGTTCGCTATAAGCAAGTTACGGCACTGAGGGCAGGTTTTCATAGGCGCTTGGGGCGTTAAGTTAGGAACTGGCATCGGGTACATATACCCGCATCTCAGGCAACGGTAGGAATCGTACTCAGTGATTGAATTGCAATTCGGGCAGTACCTTTGTTCTCTAGTGGGCATCTCTAAACCTCATTAAAGGGTGTTTCGCAAATGCTCGTATCTTACTCGTCCTATTCCCGCTACTGAGTTCGCTTTCCTCCTCCTACTTGTCAGGTCGCACTGTTATTTGTTAGCGCATAGATAGCGCATCCCATAGTGTCGGCTCGTTCGGTTCGCGCCCATAGCCCAAGCGTTTCGCCTTCCCGAAGTCGCGTCTCTATCTCTCCGACGTTGTGAGACAGTCTACACAACGCCACAAGGAGACGCGCCGCGGACTCGCCCCCATTGAAGAGCAGGGCTTCCCGTATCTCCCACAGTTCAGCGGAAACCTCCTGCGTGGTTCCCGCCTGTTCGGTGACTGGAAGCGCGTCAGAAGCCTTATTTGTAGCCGCTACCAGCTCGACATCATCGGCGAACGGGTCAGGGTCTGTAAGCCCCCCTGCCATACGGGGCGTTACCTCTATCCGCCCTTTCAGATAGGCTTGCAGGGCTTCCCTCCCCATTGCGGTAAGCGCTTCATTCCAGTCTTTGAAGCCATCGGGAGGAGAGAGACGCTTCGATATGCGTCCGCAGTGTTTCAGCTCCGCCGCCCACTTATCGCAAGCCTCATTTCCTGCGGTGTCTGCATCGAAACCAAGCCAGACGGTAGCGCGGGGGTGAATAACGTCTAGCAGGTCGCGGTAAGGAGTTCCGCCGAGCGCGAACGCAGGATACCCGCAGGTCGCCAGCGAAAGAGCGTCTATAGGGGCTTCCGTGATGATTACAACGCCCTCTCTCGCCGCATAGTCCGGACATCGCGCCGAGAACACTCCCGCCCCGATGCTTCCGCCGTGCCTGTTGAGTTTCCCGACTATCGCCCTCGCATTGAAACCGACTGCCTCACCATCGGTATTCTTAATGGGAAAAATCACGGCAGGGAACTCCTCGCCCTTGTGCGCGTAACGCCCGAAACGAACGCCGGAAGCGTGTGCAACCTCTACAGGAATACCGCGACCCGCCAAGTAATTCGCGCCAGCGGTAGCCGCCTCGCTATCAATACGGCTATGCCCTTGAATACGGTGCTTCCACTCCTCGCTATCCGCAGTCTCTTCTTTCGGTTTCGGTTGCGGGATGGAGCCGACTGCCCGCCTGATTTGCGCGAGAGTGTTCTCTTTCCGCGACATCTTAGGGTGTTCCGTCTTGAAGTCGTCAAGCAGTCCTTTCGCGGTACAGGCGAAACAATGGTAAGCGCCTGTATTCTTGTTTACAGACAAGTCGCGGTTCGCGGAGTTCGCTGGCTTCCCCTTACTGGCGCAATCAAAAGGACATAAGAAGCGTAGATTACTGCTCCCCTTCCCTCCGTTCGGGTCTAAGTTGTAGAGGTCGGCAAGCCTCATCAACTAGCCTCCGTGAAGGACTGGAAGTCAACGTTGAAGATAATCGGAGCGTAGCCTGTTTTACCGTGCCTGTTCTTAGAGAAGGTTATCTTGAGTTGTTTGTCGCCGTTAGCATCCGCTTGCGTCTTCTCCCCGTCCTTAAAATCAAGGTCGAGAACCGATTCCGCCGAGTACTCGAACATCCTGCTACCTGCGGACGCGCTAAGTCCTCCCGCCTTGCTTACGCGATTTCGTTCCGCTATGCCTAACACGGCGGCATCGAGCGTTTGGGAGAGTTGGCGAAGGAGTTTCAAGCCTTCATTCAGCCCATCGTATTCTTCTCCGGTTCCCGCCCAACCCCTAACCCAAGAGTGAACCGAGTCCACGATAATAAGCAGGTGCTGGTTCCCGTCCCCTAGATGCTTGCGTACATCCTGCGCGAACCGCGTCAAGTCGTCTATCCTAGCGGGGGCTGTAGAGGCATCCACGAACGCAAGGTAAGGAATTGACTTAATGGTTCGTGTCGCTAAATCCCGCGCTTTGGAAGGGTGCATTTCGCCGTTCTTAAACTTTCCCGCAAAGGTTCGGGTAGTTCGGCAGACGATACGGCGGAAACATTCGAGGGTAGACATCTCCGCAGTAAGGAAGAGACAGGGGCATCCGCAGGAAGCGGCTATCTGCAAGGCGAGAGCGCTCTTTCCGGTTCCCGCCTGTCCGTGCAGGATATGAAGCCCCGACGCAAGGGAACCGCCAAGCGTCGCGTCAATCTTTGGAAGCCCTGTAGTTGGTCCAAGCGCCTTGCCTGCCTCCTTCGCTTCGTGGCGCGTCTTAACGTCCGCCTCAAGTGCGTCAAGAAGGCTGTGCAGGTAAACTAGGTTCGCTGTAGGTTTATCGTTTTCGCTCAATGTAGTATTCTCCAGAGTGGTTCCCGTCGTTCGCGGGGAGTTACAGGGAGAATACTACACGCAGGCACACCCGTCAAGGGTGTCCCCTGCGCCGTTTGTTGTTTGTTATTTGGGAGAAATTTTGAGATATGAGGCTGGCAGTTTGGAACGGAAAACTGGCAGTTTGGAACGGAAAACTGGCAGTTTGGAACGCGCTTATAGTGGCGAATACTCCTCTGATTTCGTCTTGTTGGTAGCGGGTTTCTTTATAGTTTTAGCCGCCTTAATCTGTTCTTTTTTTGCGAGTGGTGCTAGTTGGCTACGTATAAACTCAGCAGGTCGAATGTCCACTTGTTCATTAAGCCAGCTATCTCGCCAGCCTGAGATTTTGACAACATTCTCTGCTTTGAATTTCAATTCTTCAGATGAAGTATCAATAATTCCATTCTTCTCAAGCAATTTTAGAGCCTCAATCCAGAAACCTAATGCCCTATCTGGTTCTTTGGTTTCAGCTTTGTTATTCAGGTAATCAATAAATGACTTGACTCCTTCCATATCGTTTCGGTCTACCAATTCCCTGCGAGTGGGTTTGCTGTCAAGTTTTTTGTGTCTTTTCCAGAAACTATTGAGTGAGATATACAGGGAATGAGCTAATGCTCCTGACGGTTTGCCGCTACTTATCTCTTTCATCTTCTCCGCGCCCTCTAAGTAGCAACCGAATTTTCGCCCTAGCATTACCGCAAATTCGCTCAATAATGCCACTAGGACGCTACGAGGCGGGTTCTCTCCGTATAGGTCATCGTACTCTTCATCGCTCACCACAAGGATATTAGCGTGAATATAGGGGGCAGGTTCCTTCGTCTTAAAATCTTGCCAACCGCTTCTTTGCCCAACTATCTTCATTGCGCGGAACATCTGGAGCCACTTCCAAACTTCCGCCCTGCGCTCCGCCTGTTCTTTAATTGTGACGCGCCGACTTCCCCAAACATTTTCGGCGATGTCGTCAAGCCTTATTCGCGCTTTGGGCGTGTCGGGTGTGTTTACGCCGTCGCCAATCAATACTCCATAAATATAATTCAGCGCTCTTGCGGCTTGCAGGCTTCCGCTTTTGAGAAGAGCCTCAAGGAAGGCAACCTCTTCGCCTTCTGAGGGAACAAGTAACGCAATATAGTCTTTGTGGTGTCGAGAAGTATAAAAAAGATGATTTTTATCGGTGTTCAGTAGCCACAACCCTGCCGTGCCTTCCTTACCAATACCTCTGGAGGCGCGTGATAACGCTTCGTATACCGTCTCTGTATCGGGTTCTAAGCGTTGCGGATATTTGTCGCGCCATTCTGTAGGTAGTGGTTCTGCCCGCTCAATCTTGTCTTTTGGCGGAGAGCCACTATAGATACGTATAATAGGGAGTAAAATTTCATACAGACACCTGAAAACGGACTCTGCCTCTGCCTGCTCTAGGTTGTTACTGAAACTGGACTCTGCCTCTGCCTGCTCTAGGTTGTTAATCTGATTTGAGCTACAAAAATAAATATAG